>JAOTUO010000172.1 GCA_029863845.1 Myxococcales bacterium | reverse complement strand
GTCGAAGCGCCCCGCCTCGTCGAACTCGCGCGCCCGCGGGGCGAGCTCCTCCTCCGCGAACTTGCGCACCGTGGCCCGGAAGGCCGCGTGCTCGGATGTGTCGAAGAGATCCTCGCCTGCCATGCCCCTGCCCCCTGAGTCGCCGTGGGTCCGACCTACCGCGGGGGAGTGTCGGGCAATCGCCACCCAGTTCAAGGGCTTGCGGCGGGGCGGCGGGCGAGGATCGGGTCTGCGCGAAGCCGGAGTAGAAGCGCGGGTGCGCCGCCGCCGGCTACGCCGGGGCGCGAAGCTTGCGCAGACGCTGCGTCACGACCGCGAGGGCGCTCGCGCTGCCGCTCGCAACCGCGCGCTGCTGAAGCGCCCGCACCCCCTCCAGCGCCCCCGCGTGCGTCTTCGCGAAGGCCTCGACGGCGCTCGACGGATCCTCGGGTTGCTCGACCAGGAGCTCCTCGGTGAGCTCCCGCTGGAGATCGAGCAGCGTCCAGCGCAGGTCCACCAGCACCATGCTGTCCCACACGTCGCCGTCCGCCGCCAGCGACAGCTGGCGGTAGACCCAGTTGATCCCCGTCAGGTCGCCGAGGCGCGCGTAGACGCGGGCCGCCAGGACTGGGGGCGCCGCAACGGCTTCGCACACGCGCAGGATGTTGAGGCCCCGATCGGCGAGAGACAGCACGGCGAGGTCCACGGCGATGTCCGCGGGCAGACCCAGACCCGCGAGGTCGCTCTCGCGCTCCCCGACGCGCTCGTGCTCGCCTTCCGTCAGGAACTCCCCGAGGTGTGCGCGAAGCTCGGAGAGGTCGCGGCGCCAGCGCTCCAGCCGCCGCCGGTCGAGCTCGTGCTCTCCGCTCATCGCCAGGAAGCGCGCCACGTTGCGCACGCCGCGGTCGATCACCAGCAGCGCGGCCAGGATCGGATCGGCCGGGACCCGCCCGCCCAGCGCGATCACGCGCTCGCGTTGCCGCGGAATCTCGAGGATGTCCTCCGCCAGCAGGACCGCGGCTGCGGCGTTGGGGATGTCGATGCCGAGTTCGGCGCCGAGGCTCGGCAGCAGCGTGACGCCGCCCGCGTCCAGCAGGCGGTTGCTGATGACCATCGCGGTGATTTCGCGTCGCAGCCGGTGGTCGGCCAGCGCCGCCGCGTACTCGCGGCGGAACGTCTCCGGGAAGTACGATTGATAGAGCGGCGTCAGGTACTCGACATCCACCAGCGAGCTCGCCGCCAGGGCCCGCCGGGTCTCGAGCTTCGCGAGGCCGAGCAGCACGGCCAGCTCGGGGCGCGTGAGGCCCTGTTGGCGCTCCTTGCGCCGCTGGAGGACGGTCGCGTCGGGCACCTCGAGCTCGACGGCGTCGACGTCCGGTGTATCGCACCAGCGCTCGATTGCCCGCGCGAAGGACGCGAGCTCCTGCTTCGACCGCACCTCGTCGAGGGAAAGCGCCAGGGCCTGGCTGCGGTTGTGCGCCAGCACGCTCTCGCACGCGGCCTCGGCTGCGTCCAGGAGCGCCGCACGTCGCGCCGGGGCGGAGATCGCTCCGGAACGGAGGAGGGGCGCGAGCAGCACCTTGTAGTTCACTTCGTGGTCCGAGAGGTCGACGCCCGCCGAATTGTCGATGGCGTCGGTGTTGAGGCGTACGCCGCAGAGCGCCGCCTCGACTCGCGCCGCCCGGGTGAAGCCCAGGTTGCCGCCCTCGCCCACCACCCGCGCACGGAGCTCGCTGGCGTCGATGCGAACGGAGTCGTTCGCGCGGTCGCCCACGTCGGCGTGGCTCTCGCTGGAGGCCTTCACGTAGGTACCGATGCCCGCGCTCCAGAGCACGTCGACCGGCATGGCCAGTATGGCCCGGACCACGTCGGCGCCGCTGGCCCGCTCCGCGTCGAGGCCGAGGCGCTCCCGAACGCGGGGTGACAGCGGAATGAGCTTGGCGGAGCGCGGGTACACGCCGCCGCCCGTCGAGATCAAGGCGGTGTCGTAATCGGCCCAGCTGGAGGAGGGCAGATCGAACAGACGTCTGCGCTCGGCGTGCGCCGCATCCGGATCGGGATCCGGGTCGAGAAAGACATTGCTGTGGTCGAAGGCGGCGACGAGCTGTGCGCGACGCGCCAGCAGGAGACCGTTTCCGAAGACGTCGCCGGACATATCGCCAATGCCCGCCATCGTGGTGGTCTCGCTCTCCGCGTCGACCCCGAGGCCGGCCAGGTGGTGCTTCACGCACTCCCACGCGCCGCGGGCGGTGATTCCGTACAGCCTGTGGTCGTAGCCCTCCGAGCCACCCGACGCGAAGGCGTCTCCCAGCCAGAAATCGCGCTCGCGGGCCACCTCGTTGGCCACGTCCGACAGGTGGGCGGTTCCCTTGTCGGGGGCCACCACGAGATACGGATCGACGCCGTCCAGTGGGTGGACACCCGGAGGTGTCGTCGGCCGACCGTCGCCGTCCAGGTTGTCCGTGAGGTCGAGCAGGCTCTCGACGAAGACGCGGTACTGCTCGTCGGCGAGCTTCCGCGCCTCACCGGGCGACAGGTCGCTGCGCTTGAGAACGAAGCCCCCCTTGGCTCCCACCGGCACGATGATCCCGTTCTTGAGCGTCTGCGTGCGCACCAGCTCGAGGATCTCCACCCGCAGGTCGTCGGAGCGATCGCTCCAGCGCAGCCCTCCCCGCGCCACCGGCCCCCCGCGGATGTGTATGCCCGCCATGAGCGCCGAGTGCACGAAGATCTCCCGATAGGGCTGCGGAGGGCTGAGCTCGGGGACGAGCGATGGATCGAGCTTGAAGGCGATGCGATGGGGCTCGCGGGGCGGAGCGAAGTAGTTGGTCCGCAGGGTGGCCTCGACCAGACCGTAGAGGCCCGCGACGGCGCGATCCTCGTTGAGCGAGGGGATGCGGTCGCGGTAGCCCTCGAAGTCGAGGCGGAGCCGTTCGCTGCGCGCGCTGCGTTCCTCCTCGGACAGAAGCGGATCGAAGCGGGCCTCCACCCGCTGCACGAGCAGTCGGACGGCCAGCGGATTCTGGAGCAGCACGGTGCTCACGAAGGATCGCGTCAGGGCGCCCTGGATCTGGAGGAAGTACTCCAGATAGGCGCGCACGCAGTCCACCTGCCGCCAGTCGAGTCCCGCGCCCAGCACCAGGCCGTTGAGGGCGTCGTCCGGCACGAGCCCGTTGAGGATCGCGCGGAGCGCGGCGCCCAGGCGCCCGACGATGGCGTCGAGATCGTCCTGATCGGCGCCCAGCGGTAGGGTGCGGAGCGTCTCGACGTTGACCGCATTCCCTTCGGGCAGCTCGACCCGCAGCTGCTGGGCGTCCAAGACCCAGATCCCGAGGTGGCCGAGCAGGGGCAGAAGGTCCGAGAGCAGCATCGCCTGCGGCAGGTAGATCCGCAGCCGCGTCGTATCGCGGGTCTCGTCCCTGCTGTCGAAGGAGAGCGTGAACTGCGGGAGTCCCTCGGCGCCGGCCCGCTCGAGCGCCACGACGTCGCGCACCGCATCCGCCGGATCCGTCAGCAGGCGGAAGTCGGCCCCGAAGGCGCTCTCGTAACGGGCCACCCGGGCGGGCCCCTCGTCCTCGCCGAAGTGCGCGAGCAGGGCGTCGAAGAAGCGATCTTCCCAGATCGCGCAGAGCTCCTCGATCTCCGACTCGAGGAGATCGTGGCCGGGCAGCCGTAACGGCCCGGAGCCGGAGGTGCAGAAGTAGTGCAGCACCGCCGTGCCTTCGCCGATGAAGGAGGTGCGATCGTCGATGTTGGTCGCTCGGATGCGCTCGGCGAGGAAGCGCCGAATGCGCTGGCGAAGCTCTTCGGCGTAGCGCTCCCGGGGCAGCAGCACGGCCACGTAGGCCGAGCGACCGGTGCGCGGGGCGCGCAGGACGACTCGCGTCTTCTTCGAGCCCTCGGAGTCGACGATCTCGCGAATGAGCTCCGCGTTGTCCTCGATGTCCGTGCTGATGAGCACTTCGAGGGGCGCGGAGTCGAAGGCCGAGAAGAACGAGCGGTGGCGGTGCGACCCCGGCCGCACGCCCTCGTCCGCAAGCATCTGCTGCAGCCGCTCGGAGAGCAGCGGCACCTTCGAGCTGGGCGTGCGCAGGGCGCTCAAGGTGAAGAGACCGTGCAGGATCGAGAACCCCTTCTCGCGCCCGCTCTCGTCGAAGCGCATGACGATGACGCGATCGAGGCGGCCCGGCCGATGGATGCGGGACTCGACGTGGGACTTGTCCACGACCAGGATGCGCGGGTCCTCGACCACGTCTCGCAGCTCTTCGGGAAGCTCGTCGCGGGAGTGCGGTTCGAGCAGGCGGCTCGAGGCGTCGCCGCGCATGAGACCGAGGCCGGAGCCCCGCTCCAGCCAGACCTCGTAGTCCTGCGCGGGCTTCTTCTTGCGGCGGAGGCCGTAGCTGCGGAACCCCATCAGGACGAACTGGCCATTGACCAGCCAGTCGAGGAAGCGACAGATACGACCGACGCGCTCCTCCCCGCCCGGGAGCGTGCGCGCCGCGAATTCGACGTCCACAGAGAGATCGCGGATCTCGCGGACCATGCGCCAGTGGTCCTCGTTCACCTCGTCGATGCTGCGCATGAGATCCGCCAGGGACGCCTCGATCTCTGCGCGGCGTTCGGCCTCGACGACGCGGGGCGACACCTCGACGCAGATGGCCGATTCCGGCGTGGCGTCCTCCCCGGGTCCGACCGCCTCGAGGACACCGTCGCCGGCCCGGCGAACCGGGAGGACGGGGTGCAGGAAGATCCGCTCGCGCAGCCGAGTTGCGCTCAGCAGCATCCGTACGCTGTCCACGATGAAGGCGCGATCGTCCTGGAGGAGCTCGATCAGCGTGCTGGCGGGCAGGTCGTCGGTGTTCGCAACCCGGATGCGAGCCTCCCCGGGCTGGCGCTGTCGCGCGAACTCGAAGAAGTCGCCGAGCAGGGCGATCAGCGCCCGCTCGCCTCCGCCGTGATGACGATCGAGACCGCGCAGGAACGACCGTGAGAAGTCGGCGAAGAGCGCCCGTCTCGCCGGCTCCACGCGCTCCTGGGCGATCGCGACCAGCTCGCCCAGGAAGCGTTCATGGTCGCCCATGGGACCGGATTCTATGGAAACGCCACACAGCTTCCCAGCATGCGGCGGGCGGAACCCCGGACCCCGGGCCCCATCCCGTCAAGCCGCGCGGGGCGGGGGCCGATGAGAACCACCGGGGGGGGAAGGTCGCCGCCCGGTCCGGGCGGTCGCGCGCAGGCGACGTCGCTCCGACGGCACCCTCCAGAGAGACGATCCGATGTCGTTCAAGCCCTTCGACTCCGGACGGAATCCTCCCGAGAACGCTCCGCTGCGCAAGGCCATCGCGAAGCTCAGTGCCGAGCCCACGCCCGAGAATCGCGCCGCGGTGCACGCGGGCCTAACGGCGGGGCCGCTGCTGATCGCCCTCCGGGAGCTGCCCAAGGAGGTCGGGCCGGACCCCCAGGCGCTGACGGGCGACATCCCGATCCAGTTCGTGACGTCGAAGGCGCCGGGAGGAGCCCCGGTGCTCGCGGCCTTCACGGACGCCGAGGCGGTCGCGAAGCGGGCGCCCGCCGGCGTCTGGCTCGGCGTGGCCCCGCTCGAGCTCCTGAACTGGATCGTGGAGGAGGGCTTCGAGGGTCTGATGCTGAATCCGGAAGGCCCCTCGGCCTACATCTCGCGCGACGCCGTGCTCCGTCTCCTCGGGATGGAAGACCGCGTGCCGAGGAGCGGACGGTCGCTCTCGATCAGCAAGGGGCCCGAGAACGCGATCCGCGACGCGCTCACCGGCCTGCAGGAAGACGCGCACCCGCCCGCGTTCGTCATCGCCCGGGAGCCCCGGACCGGGAAGTCCGTGCGGTTCTCGCCGGAAGCCGATGGGGCGCTGAGGATGGACCTGACGGCGGCCGAGCTCGACAGTGGCGAGCGCACGCGCGCTCAGCTCATGTTCGACGAGCTGGCGGGCGGCGCCGACGACCTGCCGCCCCAGGAACAGGGTCCGGAAGCCGAGGCGCCTGCGGCCTACGTGGCGATCTTCGCCGGCGACGTCGGACGCGCCGCCAAGGCCGCCGTGAAGGTCTTCACCTGGGTCTTCGGCTTCCCGCCGAACTTCGAGCTTCGGATCGAAGCGCACTAGATCCGAGAAGCACCCGCCGGCCCGGGCTAAACTGACGCCGATGCCGACCCGAAGGGCTCCGGCCCGGATCTCCGTGGCCATCGCCGCACGTCTCGTCCTGGGACTGGGTCTCGTCCTGGATCTGGGAGTCGGCTGCGCCACCAATCCGGTCACCGGCGACCGGGACTTCGTCCTGATGACCGAGGAGGAGGAGATCGCGCTGGGCCACCGGACCCAGCAGGAGGTCCTCCAGGCCTACCAGCCCTACAGCGATCCGGCGCTTCAGGCCCACATCGAGGAGGTCGGACGGGAGATCGCGGCCCAGAGTCACCGCCCCGACCTCGACTACCACTTCACGCTGCTCGACAGCGACGAGGTCAACGCGTTCGCGCTGCCCGGCGGCTACATCTACATCACCCGCGGCCTGCTCGTGTACCTCGACTCCGACGCCGAGCTGGCGGCGGTGCTCGGGCACGAGATCGGCCACGTCACGGCCCGCCACTCCGTCCGCCAGGACAGCGCGCAAAAGGCAACGAGCATCGGCGTGACCATCGCGTCGATCTTCACGCCCGGCTACGCGGGGGCTGCCGCCGGGAGCCTGGCCGGAGTCTTCGGCGGTGCGCTGCTCAGCGGCTACGGGCGCGAGCACGAGCTCGAAGCCGATCGCCTCGGCGCCGAGTACCTGGCGCGGGTGGGCTACGACCCCGACGCCATGCTGCACGTGATCGGAACCCTGAAGGACCAGGAGGCCTTCGAGATCCAGCGCGCGAGCGACGAGGGGCGTCAGCCGCAGGTGTACCACGGCGTCTTCGCCTCGCACCCGAGCAACGACCAGCGGTTGCAGGAGGTGGTGGAGGCCGCGCGGACCCTGGAGGTGCCGGAGCCGCGTCCCACGAACCGCGAGGAGTTCCTCGCCAGGCTCGACGGAATGCCGTTTGGCGAAAGCGCGAGCCAGGGCACCGTCCGCGGCCGTTACTTCTACCACGCCGACTTCGGAATCGGGCTGGCCTTCCCCGAGGGCTGGGCCGTCCAGAACCAGCCCCAGAGCGTGGTCGCCATCGCGCCCGGAAAGGAAGCCATCGTCGAACTGAGGCTTCACGAGCGCGGCCAGCACGCGACGCCGGAGGAGTTCCTGCGCTGGAAGCTGCGCGTCAGCCCGGAGTCGCACACGGCCGCCTACCGCGTGGCGGGTCTGCCCGCCTACACCACGGTGTCGAGCGGCAAGACGCCGTGGGGCCGGCGCGACATCCGCTACGTGGTGATCTTCGTGGGCAAGCAGGTGTACGTGTTCGAGGGCGCCGCCCGCGATTACGACGGGCTCGCGCGCTACGACCGCGACTTCCGCGACACGGCGGGCAGCTTCCACGCGCTGACGGAGCGCGAGCGCGCCCGGACCCAGGTGCCAAGCATCCGCCTGGTGCGCGTCGGAGAGGGGACCACCTACGAGGGCCTCGCTCGCAATGTGCGGATCCGACACGATCCCGAACCCGAGCTACGGCTCCTCAACGGGGACTACCCCGAGGGCGAGCCCGAGCCCGGATCCCTGGTCAAGGTCGTACGGTAATCGCGTTGCCCGCCATAGACCACCGCGCCGACCCCGCGGGCTGGGCGAGGGCGCTCGGCATCTCGCGAGAGGCGGTGGACCTCTACCTGGCCAGCGACGTGCTCGACCTCCACCTCGACAGCTTCATCTGGACGCGTCTGTTCGGGTACGACCTGCGCAAGCGGCACGGCGAAGGCCTCTTCGGCGCCCGCATCTACAGCCAGGTCGACTTTCCGCGCGTGCGCGAGGCGGCGATGACGGGCGCCACCTGGGTCGTCACCACGAATCCCGGGCGCCGCGCCGCCGCGCGCCCCAAGATCCTCCTCGAGAACCTGCGACGCCTCCAGGCCATCTTCGAGAGCGTGCCCGAGGACTTCCGGGTCGTGCGCAACGCCGCCGAGTACCGCAGAGCGGTGGGCGACGGCCGGCATGCGGCGTTTCTCGGGATCCAGGGCGGCAACGCCCTCGACCGCAATCTCGACGCCCTCGACCTGATTCCCGACGACCTGGTCCTCCGGATCACCCTCGTGCACCTCTACTCGTCGCGCATCGGCGTCACGAGCGCGCCGACCGGATCGCGGCGCGGCCAGGGGCTGTCGAACTTCGGCCGCGAGTTCGTGCGGCGGCTCGACGAGATGCGCATCTTCGTCGATCTCGCCCACATCAACCGCGAGGGCTTCTTCGACGCCGTTGCGGTGCACGACCCGTCGCTGCCCCTCCTGGTCACCCACACCGGCGTGAGCGGGGTGACCCCGCACTGGCGCAACGTCGACGACGAGCAGCTGCGCGCCGTCGCCGACACCGGCGGCACGGTCGGCGTCATGTACCAGTCGAACTTCCTCGGCGAGCCCACCTGGGGCGGCCGGGCCGAGGCGGTGGTGCGGCACCTGGAGCACATCGTGGCGACGGTGGGCGAGGACTTCGCGTCGCTCGGGAGCGACTGGGACGGCGCGATCATCCCGCCGAGGGATCTCCGGACGCCGCTCGAGCTGCCGCGGCTGGTGGAGATCATGCTGAGGCGCGGCTGGAGCGCCGACCGCATCGGTAAGATCCTGGGGGGAAACTTCCTGCGCGCGGTCGCCGCGCTGCGGGGATGAAGCTCCGCGAGGCGGGGCAGACCCCGCGCCGGGCGCGGTCCGCCGAGCCTCCTACAGTCGGGAAGCGAGCGCCCCGAAGGACCCTGCGTGCAGATCCACGCCCGGATCGAGGACGGCTTCGAAGGCTGGGGGCGCTTCGTCGTGCGCCACCGCTGGGCGACCGCCGTCTCGGTGCTGCTGATCAC
>JAOTUO010000003.1 GCA_029863845.1 Myxococcales bacterium | reverse complement strand
GCCGACCGCCGCCGTGTCCATCCCGCCATCGACGTCAGCAATCCTGTAGGCGAAGCCGTCCAGGCCGGTGAACCCGGTGTTGGGCTGGTATCGAAGCGTGTGATCGCCGTTGACCACCACCCAACCGTTCACGGCCTGGGTGACGCCCACCACCCTCAGGACACCGCCGTCGGGATCGCGGTCATTCGCCAGCACGGCGATGTCGACGACCATGCCTTCTCTCGTCACCGCCTCGTCGTCCACCGCCTCGGGCGCGTCATCGACGGCATCGATCGCGATCGACACCGTCCCCGTGTCGCTCCCGCCGTGCCCATCGTCCACCGCGAAGACGAATCTGTCCGGCCCGCTGTAGTCGGCCTCCGGGACGTAGGACAAGTCCGGAGGCGCTCCGATCAGCGAGCCGTGCGCCGGGGGTCTCTCGATCGTGAATGTCAGCCGATCGCCATCCGCGTCGCTCGCCACCAACGCAATCGTCAGCGCCGTGTCCTCATCCGTTGCGACGGCCTGGTTCTCGGCGACCGGGGCGTCGGCGACGTCGTTCACCTCGACGCTGACGCTCGCAGTCGCCTTCCCGCCGTGGCCGTCATCCACCGTGTAGGCGAAGCCGTCCCGGCCGGTGAACCCGGTGTTGGGCTGGTACCGGAGCGTGTGATCTCCGTTGACCAGCACCCAGCCGTTCACGGCCTTTGTTACGCCCACCACTCTCAGGACACCGCCATCGGGGTCGCGGTCGTTGGCCAGCACGGCGATGTCGACGACCATGCCTTCGCGCGTCACCGCCTCGTCGTCCACTGCCTCGGGCACGTCATCGACGGCATCGATCGTGATCGACACCGTGCCGGTGTCGCTCCCGCCGTGCCCATCGTCCACCGCGAACACGAATCTGTCCGGCCCGCTGTATTCGGCATCCGGGACGTAGGACCAGTCGGGAGGCATTCCGATCAGCGAGCCGTGCTCCGGTGCTCTCTCGATCGTGAACGTCAGCCGATCGCCATCCGCGTCGCTCGCCACCAACGCAATCGCCAGCGGCGTGTCCTCGTCCGTCTCGACGACCTGATTCTCGGCGACCGGGGCGTCGGCGACGTCGTTCACCTCGACGCGAACCGTCGCAGTCGCCTTCCCTCCGTGCTCGTCAGCAACCGTGTAGGCGAAGCCGTCCAGGCCGGTGAACCCGGTGTTGGGCTGGTACCGGAGCGTGTGATCTCCGTTGACCAGCACCCAGCCGTTCACGGCCTTCGTTACGCCCACCACCCTCAGGACACCGCCGTCGGGATCGCGGTCATTGGCCAGCACGGCGATGTCGACGACCCTGCCTTCGTCGGTGGTCACGCGGTCATCCGCGGTGATCGGCGCGCGCCGCCGCACGTCGTCACGCGCCACGGATGCCGTCTGCTCATCGCGACGGGTGACGTGGCCATCGCCAGGTTCCGGCGGCAGCTCTCCGAGAGAGGACGACGGCGCGACGCCGAGCCCCACGACCGCCGCAACGACCGCGAGGATGATGCGACCCAGCCGTGCTGCAACGAGCAGTACGTTCGAGATCTGGATGACCGCGCTCATGGCTCGAAGTGGCAGCTGCCGCACTCTTCCTCGTCCTCGACGGAAAAGGACTCGTCTCCGTCATGGCACATTCCGCACCAGCCCTGCTCGTGAAGCTGCTCGCCCGACCAGGTCATCCGCGGCACGATCATGCCCGCCCGCCGCACCAGCGGAAAGGCCTCTCGGTGACACGCGGCACAGTCGGGCTCTTCCGCATCGACGTGCATCGCATGGCTGAACTCGACCACGCCGGGACTCTCTTCGCCCGGTGGGTACGACATGTCCGGCGGTAGCCGAAGCACCAGCCGGTTCGTCGGTGCGGACATGAGCATCGCGGGCCCGGCGCGCTCCCCACCGAAGCTGCTGAAGTCGAAGGTGACGGCACCCTCGACCAACACGATCGCCAGGGCTACGAGTACGCCCCTGGAGACCCAGCGCACCCACGGATGGGTCTGCACTTCGATCCGCGCCGCCTCGTAATCGCCATCCAGACCAGGGGATTCCGGGAAGACCTCCAGGAACCTGGCGGCCAGCGTGAAGCCCACGCAGCCCATGACCACCAGGAATCCCGTCACGGACAGCTCCAGCAGGGAGGGGAAATAAGCCGTTTCCATGCCGGGCTCCAGGAAATAGTCCTGCCCCATGGCACCCTGCATGCCGGTGATGCACACGTTGAGCCGATTCAGGATGAGTCCCACAACGACCAGTAGGGCTGCGACGAACAGACCGCCACGGTTTCGCCGCACCATGGGCACGGAGAACATGATCATGGGCAGCACGACCCCGAAGACCAGCTCTACCTGGAACAGGAGCGACTCGGGAGACCGCACGAAGAGGAGATCAGCGACCCCCCGGATGAGCAGATCCTGTAGCTTGATGATCGAGTAGAGCGCCAGCACCACCACGATCGCCCGACCCACGTCCTCCAGTAGATCGTGTTCGAGCCGCCGGCCGAAAGCTCGCGCGCTGATGAAGGACTCCACGATGACCATGCTCAGGCCGGCGGCGATGGCGCTCACGAAGAAGGCCACGGGCAGCATGGGCGTGTACCAGAGGCCGTGCATCTTCTCGGGGACGATCACGAACAGCGTGCCCAACGAGGACTGATGCAGGGTGGAAAGCAGCACCCCCACGATGACGAGCGGAACCGAAAGCCCCCGGATGATCCGCGCGGGCTTCTCCAACCTCAGGCGCTCCAGCAGCATGGGGCTGAACTCGAGGGCCAGGACCGTCGTGTAGAGCATTACGCACCAGGCCACCTCGAACAGCGCCGAGCGGGTATTCCACATGATCAGCGGATGCCAGATCCGGTAGGGACGGCCCAGGTCGAACAGCAGGGCGAAGATGACCAGCAGGTACCCGAGGAATGCCGTCAGCACCGTAGGACGGACGATGGGCCTGAAGCGCTCTAGATTGAAGATGTAGACCGTCGCGGTGATGGTGAATCCGCCGGCGGCCAGCGCCACTCCCACCAGCAGGTCGAAGCCGATCCAGAGGCCCCAGGGGAACTGATCCGACAGGTTCGTGGCCGCTCCCAGTCCCTGGGTGAAGCGGACCACCGTGGCCCAGATCCCGATGCCCGCGACCGCGGCGGCCAGCACCCTCCAGAAGCTCAGGACAGACCAGAGCCGCTTCATGGTCGTCACTCCTCTTCGGCGCGCGTGCGGTCTCCACCCGCTCCGGGCTCCGGGCCTTCGTCCTGCGACGACGATGCGATGCTCTGGGCGTCCGCCGGCGATCTGGGCGTGCCGCTCAGCGTCTCGCGGCGGTTGATGAGCCACCAGAGCCCGAACATGAACACTCCACCGGTGAGCACGACGTTGGGGATGGTCGACAGGATGTTCCAGATCAGCCGCGGGTAGGCCTCGACGTCCAGCTTCATCGGGAAACCCAGCCGCTCGAAAGGCAGGCTGGAGAGGTAGAGGACGGAGGTTCCGCCTGCCTCCTTCAGTCCATAGATGTGGTCCACGTAGCGCTCCGGGCTCCGCCGGATGCGCGCGCGTGCCTCGCGGATCAGGTCGTTCCGCTCGCCGAACATGGTGGCCTGAGCCGGGCAGGCCTCGGTGCAGGCGGGCTGCTGGCCCTGCTCGACCCGTTGGTGGAAGCACATGATGCACTTCTGCATGCGGGGCAGGGCGCTCTGCCACTCGTACTTGGGCACCCGGTACGGGCAGGCCAGCATGCAGTAGCGGCAACCCATGCAGGCGGACTCGTCGTACACGACCGGCCCCTCCGAGGTCTTCCGGAGAGCGCCCACCGGGCAGACGGAGACGCAGGCCGGATCCAGGCAGTGCATGCACTGCCTGCGGACGTTCAATCCGGCCCGCTCTTCGACGCACGTCCAGGTCTCGGAGTTGAGATGGCGCGCCTCGTCCCTCGGCAGATCGTTGATCTCCTTGCAGGCGTAGACACAGGCTCTGCAGCCGACGCACCGGGTGATGTCGGTCAAGATGCCCAGGGCCATCGCACTCGCCTCCTCCCGCGTCCGTCACAGGCCTGCGATGCGGCTCCGCACGTACGCATGGACGCGTCCGCTCCCGTCGTCGACGGGAGCGGCCGGGACGTGTCGTACTCCCGCCCGGCTCGCGGACGGCGGGGACGCTTGCGGGCCCGGCTAGCGGTCTCGAGAGAGATCGGGCGAAATCGCCCGCTGCTCCCGACGCCGCTTTCTCAGCTGGAGAGCCGCGTCGATGGCGACCAGCCCGAGGATCAACAGGACGACGAAGATGGCAACCATGAGGCGTGCCTCGTGGAAGACCCGCACCGGCCCGCACGGACGAGCGCCATCGCCCGCCGCCAGCCGTCCTTCGCGTATTGCAAGAGCCATACCACCGCTCGTACCCATCGCATCGAATCTCTAACTGCCTGAAAACACAGTGCTACGGGACGGTGCGCGCAGGCTGCCGGGCCTGCACCGCAGGGGCGCTGCCTGGGGTGTGCCTCTACAGTCCGGCGGGCGAATCGACACAGTCCGCGACTGCGTCGGGCGCTCGCCCCGAGCGAGCCACCCCTCATCCCAGGGAGCCCGCAGACTGCTGTTCCGGTGTAGGTCCTCGGCCGCGCGTGGGACACGGCTGCTCGCGGACACCTCGTTGGCCTCGGCTATTCGAGGTCGCGTGCCAGCGTCCCGGTCACAGGTGCCATCCGGCGTCCACTTCGTCACCCAGGTGCTCATGCCGGTACTGCTCGACCGGCATCTTGCCGGTGAGCCAGGAAGGATTCATCGGATACACGGCCGGATTGAAGATCGTCGAATACATGTGCCAGATCAGGATCGAGATGGTCGCCAGCCACGCCTCGTAATAGTGGATCACCAACATCACGTCGAGCACGCCCTTGGGCACGATCCTCACGAAGTAGTTGTCGAACCACAGCATCGTGCCGGTCACGGTCATGATGACCATTCCCCACACCAGCGCCCAGTACTCGAACTTCTCACCGAAGCCGAACCTGCCAAAGCGCGGCCTCTCGTCCGAAAGCCCCAGGTTGTACCGGAGCATCTGACGAAGCTGAACGAGATCGCTCAGCGAAGGAAAGACATCCCTGAGGAATTCGCGTCCTCGGGTGCCGCGCAGGTAGAAGAGGTGCGCCAGCGACAGCAGTACCAGAATCACCCCCGTGGCCCGGTGAATCGTGTTGCGCAGCGGGAACCCGCCTTCCCTGCCGAACAGCAGCGTCGCCCACCACGCGTCCGAGAACCGAAGCGCGAAGCCCGTAACGACCATGACGAGGAACGCGATCATCAGCCCGGTGTGCTGCAAGAGCTCCCATCGCGTCATGCGTCGGACCTGCTCTGCGCGCAGCACCTTCCCGAGCTGCCGTCGGAAGTCCATAGCGATGTAGAGGAGCATCCCGAAGAGGGTGACCGTGATCATGATCATGTACATGACCGCAAAGAAGTCGGGCCAGCCGCTCATACGCGTCCAGCCGATTTCGTGGATCTTCGACTGAGCCATTTCTTCGGAAATGCCCGGATGACATTCGCCGCAGGTCTGCTGCAAATTGTCGACATAGATCGACGAGGTTTCATCCGTATGCGGCAGTATCCGGTGTGCACCATGACACGAGGCGCAATTCGCAACCGAGACGTCACCCGCCTTGCTCTTCAATCCGTGATAGGAATCGATGAAGGAAGCCAGGCGTCCCGCCGGAATCCCGTATTTCTCGTTGAGTGTGGCCGACTCGTGGCAGGGGGCGCAGGTCGCCTCCGCCACGTGGCTGGGGCTGACGGGCGAGCGCGGATCGTCGGGCGAAATGATCCGGTGCTCGCCGTGACAGTGGGTGCACACGGGCGACTCGGTCTCCCCCCTCGCAGTCAGCTGCCCATGAATTCCGTCCCAGTAGTCTTTTTCGATGGCTTCGTGGCACCGACCGCATGTCCGGGGAATGGCGAAGTGATTGATCGTGGATTCCGGATCACCCGGAGAGAGGATCCGGTGCGCCGTATTGTCGGTGGAATGACAATCGTTGCAGGTCGCGGCCTTGTAGCGACCGCCAGAGGTCGCCTTGCCGTGCACGCTCTCCCTGTACGTCTCGACCGGATGCTTCGGGAGGAATTTGTGGTTCAGTGTGAGGGCATAGTCCTCGTGGCAGCTTCCGCACGTATCGGGCAGATTCAGGGGATGGACCCGCGAAGCCTCGTCGTCGGATACGAGGATTTCGTGCGTGCCGTGGCAGTCGGAACAGCTGGGGAGGTCTACGTCCGTTCCGACCGCCAGCCTTCCGTGTTTTACGTAGACCTCCGCTTCGTCCTCGTGGCAGTCTTCGCACGCGACGAGATCGAGTTGCTGCTCGTGTAGGTCGACCTCTGCGTCGGCGTGACAGTCTTCACACTCCAGGTCCTCGTGTACGGAGCTCTCGATCAAGTCCGGGGTGACGATCGGCGCGTCCTCGCGACCTTCGTCGTGACAGTCTCCGCAGGACTCGGCCTCGATCTCCTCCTCGGGAGCTGCGTCTTCGAGATCCGCTTGGGCGGCCTTTGCGAAGCCCACCCATCCCAGCAGCAGCAGGACGGAGACCGCCAGAGCGACTCGCGGCTCGAGGAAGCTCGTGCTGCTGCGCGCTGCGATGCCCGACATGGCGACTACTCTCCGGTAAGGCGGCTCGCCATGGCGACGTAGATCAGGATCATCAGGCCGACGCCGATCAGGAACGCGATGAAGCCGGCGGGCAGCGCGATCTTCTTCCAGGCATCCCACTCGTGACCCGCACGGTGCTGGTCCAGTGTCCCGTCGGCGACCCAGCGCTCGTACAGCTTCCCGCGCTCGTGCATCAGCTCCGACTTGGACATTCGGCCGGAGAACATCACGGGATCCATCGGGAACTTGTCGGGTCGGAAGTGCACGTTGAAGAAATGGAAGGTGAAGATGAAGCCGGCCGCCAGCAGCGCCTCGTCGGAATGGATGATGTGAGCCACATTGATCGACCAGCCCGGCAGGAGCAGGGTGAAGAATTCGGGGAACCACATGATCAGTCCGCTCGCACCGATCATCGCCACGCCCCAGAAGACCGCCATGTAGTCGAACTTCTCCCAGTAGGTCCAGCGGTCGAACTGCGGCTTGGGTCCCATCCCGAAGAACCACTTGTTGTGGGCGATGACGTCCTTGAAGTCCTGGATGCCGGGCATCGGAGAATCCGGGCCGGTGAGCGCCGCGCCGATCTTCTTGAGGTCGATTCTTCCGGTCTCCGAATTCAAGAAGCGCCGCCGCCCCTGGAAGAGCGCGTAGAGAACGGCGCTGACGTGGACCGTGAAGTAGAAGATCGTGACCAGGGCTCCCACGCGGTGGAGGACGGCCGCGACGGCCTGGCCGCCCATGACGCCGAGCAGCACCTTGGCCCAGTCCGTGTAGTAGAACTTGAGCGGCATTCCCGTCATGACCAGAAGCAGGAAGCTGACGATGACCAGGCCGTGCAGGAAGCGGTCCAGCGGCGTGAAGCGGGTGAACTCTTCGGTGTCTTCCCGGACCTGGTTCTTCACGTCGCGCCACTCCCTCGAATCGCTCATGTAGAGAGCCATGGAGCGATAGAGCCACAGGAGAGTGTGCAGTGCGAAGAAGGCGAAGGTTCCGATCAGAAGCCAGGTCATGCCCCAGAAGACGTAGTAGAGCTGGGGATAGGCTTCCCGGTCGGAGTGGTTGGCGTGGACCATGTAGCGGGCGAAGTTCGCGTTGGCGGCCGGGTGACACTTCTTGCAGGTCTCCACCCGTCGTTCGTCGCTGATGTACGAGACTGGATCGTGGGTCTCGGCGATGTCGTGGTGGCCGTGGCAGTCGTAACAGGCCGCGACGTCCTGGCGACCCAGCGCAATCGCCTTGCCGTGGAAGGTGTCGCGGTAGCCGGCGAGCTGCTCTGCGTGACAATCGCCGCACATCCGGTCCGCGTGCAGGCGGAACTCCAGACCCGAGGGCAGCTCGGAGACGTGCGAGGGATGGCAGGTGGTGCAGACCGGGGCGCTGACGTCGTGGGAGTTGAGGGTCATTCCGTGGACGCTCGCGTTGAAGACGCCCTCCACCAGGACGTGACACTCGCCGCAGGTCTTCGGCACCATCTCTCTGCTGACCCTGGAATCCGGGTCTTCCTTGGACAGGATGTTGTGGACGCCGTGGCAGTCATTGCAGGTCGGAGCCACGATCAGTCCGTCCACCAGCAGCGCCTTCCCGTGGATCGAGTCGACGAAGTCGGACACCGCCGCGTCGTAATCGATGGGGCGGGAATCGAGGACGACTTCGCTCTCGTGACACTCGGCGCAGGTCTTGTGGAGGTTGAACTTGTTGGTTCTGGACTTTCGATCCGAAGAAGGCAGGATTGCGTGGTTGCCGTGGCAGTCCTTGCAGGTCGCGGCTTCCTCGTCTCCCTTCGCGTGCCATTTCCCGTGGATGCTCTTGTCGTACTCCGACACGACGTCGGTGTGGCACTCGGAGCCCGCGCAGTTCAGCGCGAGCGGCTCGCCCTCGTTGTGGGGGGAGTCCTCGAAGTCCTGCGCGCCCCGGTGACAGCCGGTGCAGTTCTGCTCCTTGTGAACCGAGTGCCGCAGGATCGCTTCGTCCACGTAGAGCTCGAGCCCTTCGCCGCGTTCGGTGTCCGCCTCCAGCTCTTCGTCCTCGTGACAGCCCAGGCAGTCGGCGTTGTCGAACTCCTGGTAGTCGTCCTCGGTGTAGACGGGCTCCTCGATCGCGGCGGCGGCAACGGATGCGCCGGCGAGCAAGGCGAGCACGACGAGCGGGAATGCGATCCTTGGCCGATGCGACATGAACCGTCTCCTCCCGCTACGCTGGAGCCCTGTCACTATGGGCTGCCGCGCGCAGGCTCGCTGCGCTGGGGGGAGCGCGCCCGGTCGATGCAGGTCTCTCCCCTCGAGCCGCGCACGCGCACCCCGGGCCCCACGTCACGAGCAGCGCCCCGAGAACCTCGAGGCCCTCGTGTCCGGTCGCAGCGGAGCGACGGTCACGCGCCCGATGGGTCGGCTCGGACCCTCGGGTCCCCGGGGTGGCATCGCAAGCTCTGTGCCAGACTGGGGCACGGCCGCCCGAAGCGACGAAAAGCCGCTGCGCCACGGGGCGTTAGCGGATCGGGTGCGCGCCTCGACCGCCGGCGGCGGGGATCGGCCTGGGACAGCCCGCCACGCACCCCGGACACCCTGGGGCAAGAAACCCCAAGCCGGCTTCGCTCCGGCTCGGGGGGTACGACGCGGGCGCCGCTCCGTGCACGCGCATCGGGTCCGAGATAGCGTGGGACCGGTGGCAGCGTATCTCGCCGGGAATCTCGCGTTCCTCCACTCGGCGATCTGCGACGGGCTCGCACGGCAGCGCCCTCCCCTACCACCACGCCCACGGCTCGGATCGCAGGCCTGACGTCCCCGTGCGCTTTCGAGTCCGGTACGACTGTCCCGCGGATCTGGTCGCCGACAGCGAGCAGTTCGCCGCGGGCGGGTTCCTCGTCCGCGTCGAAGCGCCGCCGGGCCTGGAGCTCTACGCGGCGGTCGAGCTCGAGATCGCGACCGCGGAGGCGAGCGTCTCCCTGCCGGGGCAGGTCGTGCAGACGGTGCCCGGCGTCGGCGTGGCGATCGCCTTCGCCGCAGACGACCCCGAGCTCGCCGCCGTCGTCGCGTCCGCGCGCGCGGCGGGCGGCGCCCCCGCCGGAACCGCCGCGCACTCGATCGCGACGGACGCCGCGCCGGCGGGCGCCGGTCCGCACGAGGCGGGGGACAACCCCGCCCAGATGATCCATCGGGCCCGCCACGGCAACCGCGACGAACGCATGCAGATCATGCGGGGAACCAACCACTCGCTCCAACAGTACGTCCTCCAGAACCCGGGTCTCAAGCTCGACGAGGTTGCGACCATCGCCCGGATGGCGACGCTGGCGCCGGACCTCCTGAAGGCGATCGTCGACCGGCGCGAGTGGGCGCAGCGGCCGGAGGTGGCGCTCGCGTTGGTCCGCAACCCCCGGACGCCGGTGCCCCTCGCGATCCGGATGCTCGACTTCGTCGCGCCGAACGACCTGCGTCGGCTCGCCAGGGGGTCGAGCCTGCGCATGCCGGTCCTGCGAGCCGCGCGCAAGAAGGTGGTGGGCTCCTAGCCCGGATCGCCCGCGCCGCGGGTACGCGATCCGCCGTCGTGGGCGCTACACTCCGATGCGGGGAAGGGGGGGACTCCAGGCCGTCCCATGCTGCAAGGATACGTGCACCCGGACTTCTGGGCTGTCGCCAAGCTGCTCGGTCGGCAGATCCCGCGCTCCCGCCCCGGCGGGGCGGCCGTATGCGTCTATCACCGGGGCGAGGTGGTGGTGGACCTGTGGGGCGGTAGCCGGGACGAGTCCGGGCGCCCCTGGGAGCCCGATACGCTCGCCCTGTCCTACTCCACGACGAAGGGCGTGACCTCCACGCTGCTCCATTTGATGGTCGATCGCGGTCTGCTCGACTACGACGACCCCGTCGTGAACCACTGGCCCGAGTTCGCGCAGTGCGGGAAGGAAGGGATCACCCTCCGCCACATCCTGTGTCACGAGGCCGGCCTGTACGGGATCCGGTCCCTCGTCGACCACGGCCGCCGGATGCTCGAATGGGACTACATGGTCGAGGCGCTCGCCGACAGCATTCCCGCCCACGCGCCGGGAGAGGCACACGGCTACCACGCCCTCACCTTCGGCTGGCTCGTGGGCGAGCTGATCCAGCGGGTCGCGGGCGGCTCGTTCACCGAGCTGCTGCAGACCGAGATCGCGCAGCCGCTCGAGCTCGACGGGCTCCACATCGGGCTGCCCGGGGACCAGATGCACCGAAGAGCCCAGCTGATCCCTGCGGCGATCTCGCGCTGGGCTCCCTCGGAGCGGCGGATCGCCCGCATCGGGCTGCCCCTACACCGCGCCCTGCGCCTGACGCGGCTGCCCATCAACCTGTCCGAGGCCGCCTCGGCCATGGTTCCGCGGGGCATGGACGAGGTCGACTTCAACTCGGAGGGCTTCGCCGCCGTCCCGATCCCGTCGGCCAACGGCATGTTCACGGCGCGATCCCTGGCGAAGCTCTACGCCACCCTCGCCAACGGGGGCGAGTGGCAGGGCCAGCGCCTGATCTCGCGGGCGACGCTTCGCCGCGCCGCCGAGGTGCAGAACCGGGGCATCGGCCGCGTGATCCCCTTCCCCATGCACTGGCGACTCGGCTACCACCGCGTCCCCACCCTGCGCGTCAAGGTGCCCCGCGGCTTCGGTCACTTCGGCTTCGGCGGGTCGGGAGGGTGGGCGGACCCCGACCGCAACTTGTCCGTGGCGATGGTGCTGAACAGCGGAACGGGGACGCCCTTCGGCGACGTGCGGATGGTGCGGATCGGAAGCGCCGCCGCGCGCTGCGCCGACCGCCGCTGAGCCGGCGCGGCGCGGGGATCCGGTCAGGGACTTCGGGCGGGCCGCGAGGCCGCGGCGCGCGTGCCAGCGCTCTCCCCCGAGCGGCGGATTTCCACGTCCGCTGCCTCAGCGCAGCCCGACGACGACGCCGTCGTCGAGATCGATCGACTCCGCCAGCGGCCGGCGCGGCAGCCCCGGCATGCGCAGGATGTCGCCGGTCAGCACCACGAGGAACCCG
The DNA here is from genome assembly GCA_029863845.1 of Myxococcales bacterium. Taxonomy (GTDB): domain Bacteria; phylum Myxococcota_A; class UBA9160; order UBA9160; family SMWR01; genus JACZXC01. The sequence continues at coordinate 22,746 of JAOTUO010000003.1, read as the reverse complement.
GCCCCGGCGTTGACCAGCACCCGGCGCACGGTCAGGTCGAAGCCCTCCGGGCGCCCCCGCAGGCTCGGGTCGTCCGAAAGCGAGTTGGGCGTCTTGGCGATGCATACGGGGAGACCCGCGTAGCCCAGGCGCTCGACGTCCTCGAGGTCGCGCTTCGCCGCCCTCGCGAAGTGGACGTCGCCGGCGCCGTACATGCTGCGAGCCACCGCCAGGACCTTCTCGGGAACGGGATCGCTCCAGTCGTAGAGGGGCCGGAAGGGACGGCTGCGCCTCTCGGTATGCACGAAGAGCGTCCGCGCGAGGTCGAGGGCGCCCTCGCCACCGCGGGCGTGGTGGTCGGAGACGGCGAAGGGAACCCCCAGTTCGTCGCAGCGCCGGCGCACGATCTCGATCTCCGCCTCCTCGTCGCCCGCGAAGCGGTTGAGCGCGACCACCGGCGACTCGCCGAAATGACGGATGTTCTCCACGTGCTTCTCCAGATTGGGCAGGCCGCGGCGCACGGCGTCGGCGTCGGGCGCGGCGAGCGCGCGCCGCGGGGCGCCCCCGTGGAGCTTGAGCGCGCGCACGGTGGCCACGAGCACGACCGCAGCCGTGTCGAGGCCCGCGCTCCGGCACTTGATGTCGAAGAACTTCTCCGCGCCGAGGTCGAACCCGAAGCCGGCCTCGGTGACGGCCCAGTCCGCGAGATGCAGCGCCATGCGCGTGGCCAGCACGCTGCTGCAGCCGTGAGCGATGTTCGCGAAGGGGCCGCCGTGCACCAGGGCGGGCGTTCCCTCCAGCGTCTGCACCAGGTTGGGAAGCAGCGCGTCGCGCAGGAGGGCGAGCATCGCGCCCGTGGCCGAGAGCGCCTCGGCGGTCACCGGCTCGCCGTCGTAGGTGAAGGCGAGCAGCGTGCGCTCGATGCGGGCCCGGAGATCCTCGGCGCCGGTCGCCAGGCACAGCATCGCCATGACCTCCGAAGCCGCGGTGATGTCGAAGCCCGTCTCGCGCGGAACCCCCTCCTTCGCGCCGCCGAGGCCGACGATCGCGTTGCGGAGCGCGCGGTCGTTCATGTCGAGCACGCGCCGCCAGAGGATGCGCCGGGGGTCGATGCGCAGCGCGTTTCCGAAGTAGAGGTGGTTGTCGAGCAGCGCCGCCAGCAGATTGTGGGCCGAGGTGATCGCGTGGAAGTCCCCGGTGAAGTGCAGGTTGATGCGGTCCGCCGGAACGATCTGGCTGTAGCCGCCCCCCGTTGCTCCTCCCTTCACGCCCATACACGGCCCGAGCGACGGCTCTCGCAGCGCCAGGCAGACCGACTCGCCCAGCTTCGCCATGGCCTGGGCGAGTCCGATGCTGGTCGTGGTCTTTCCCTCGCCGGCGGGCGTGGGCGTGATGGCGGAGACCAGCACCAGCCGCGGCTCGCCCGGGCGCGAGCGCGGTCGCTCGAGCACCGAGAGGTCGACCTTGGCCATCTCGCGCCCGTAGAGATGCAGGTCTTCCGCAGCCAGACCGAGCCCGGCCGCCACGTCGCCGATGGGCAGCGGCGTGACGGAGCGCGCAATCGCGACGTCGTCGTCCATGGTCCCGTGAGCCTCCTCTCCGCGAGCCTACCCGAGGTGCCCGCCGCGTGTGTGCGCCACGGCGAGCGCCACCGCATATTCACGGGCCAAGGCCTGAGGGGAACGCGATGAACGGCCTGGTGCTGGGCCTGGTTTCGGCCCTCCTGTTCGGGGCGTCCACGCCGGCGAGCAAGGTCCTGCTGGCCGATCTCACGCCGTTTCAGCTGGCCGGCCTGCTCTATCTCGGCGCGGCCCTCGGCGTGGCGCTGCCCGTCGCGCTCGAGCGCCGGCGCGCGCTCCGGGTTCGGCTCGACGCTCGCAACCGCGCCCGCCTCGCCGGAGCCGTGTTCTTCGGCGGCGTCCTCGGCCCGGTGCTCCTGCTGATGGGGCTCCGCACGGCGGCCGCTGCGTCGGTATCCCTGATCCTGAACCTCGAGATGGCGGCGACGGCCGCTCTCGGCGCCTTTGTGTTCCGGGAGCCGCTCCACCGCGCGGGCTGGATCGGCGTGACGGGCATCGTCGCCGCCGGGGCGCTGCTCTCCGGCGAAGCCGGCTGGCCCGGCGTCGCCAGCGGCCTGCTCGTGGCGGCGGCCTGCGTATGCTGGGGCTTCGACAACCACCTCACGGCGCTCATCGACGGCATCACGCCTGCGACGAGTACCCTGGTCAAGGGGGTCGCGGCCGGAACGACGAATCTCTGCATCGGCGCCGCGCTCGCGCCGGTCCAGGCGTCGTGGCCGACCGCGGGCGCAGCGCTCGCCGTGGGAGCGATCTGCTACGGCGCGAGCATCTCGCTCTACATCGCCTCGGCGCAGCAGCTCGGGGCGACACGGGCCCAGGGGCTGTTCGCGAGCGCGCCCTTCTTCGGAGCGGCGCTCTCCTTCGCGGTGCTGGGCGAGACGCCGGCGCCCGTCCACGCCGCCGCGGGCGCCCTCCTGGCGCTCTCGGTGCTGCTCCTGTTTCGTTCGCAGCACGGCCACGAGCACACCCACGAGGCGGCCGTGCACATCCACAGCCACCGCCACGACGACGGCCACCACGGCCACGCGCACTCCGACCTGCCCGCTTCGACGCGCCACACGCACCGGCATCGCCACGCGCCGTTCGCGCACGCCCACCCGCACTGGCCCGACCTGCACCACCGGCACCGGCACTGATCAGGCGCGGCCGGAAGGGCCGAGCACGGCGTCCAGGTAGGGGACGATCAGGGCGCGCGTGTCGATGCGCGCGCGGATGCGGGCGCACAGCAGGAAGGTGCCCGCGAGCTTGCGGTGCAGGAAGATGGTCTCGGGCGGCGGGGCGCGCAGGAAGCCGCGGCGGAACGCCAGGTCGAAGCCGGCTTCCCGGGCGCGGGCCGCCAGGCCCGAGGCTCCGAAATCATACACACCTTCGTGCCGAAGAGGCTCCCCGACCAGCAGGATCAGCTCGGCGACGGCCCGGGCGCGGTCCTCCCGCTCGTCGCCGGCCAGGTACCCGATCTCGACGGCGATGCGCCTCACCTCTTCGAGATCCGCCGAGATCATGCCGCGGCAGATCCGGGCGTAGCGCTCCACGAACTCCGCGTGGAACTCGCGCGCCGAGCCGAAGTCCAGCAGCACGATGCGATTTGTATCGGGCTCGATGAGGTAGTTGGCGAAGTTCGGGTCGGTCTGCATGAAGGCGAACTCGAAGAGCTCGCGGAACACGAGCCGCTGCAGTCGCAGCCCCGCGTCGTCCCTCAGGCTCTGCCGGTGCTCCGGGCCGCGCAGGTCTTCGATCGGGCGCCCGTCGGCGCGGTCCATCGCCAGGATCCGCGTCGTCGTGTAGTCGTCGTGCACGCGGGGAACACTCACGCCGGGATCGTCCGCCACCAGCCGGCGGTATCGGCGCAGGTGCTCGGCCTCGAGCCGGTAGTCGGCCTCCTGGCGGAGCTGACGCTTCGCCTCGCGAATGAGCTGCGTGACGTCGAGCTCCACCGGCACGATCCGCGTCAGGCGCAGCAGGCTGGCCAGGTTGTTCACGTCGCTGTCGATGCTGCGGGCGACGCCGGGATACTGGACCTTGAGGGCGAGGGCGCGGCCGTCGGAGGTGACGGCGGCGTGCACCTGGCCGATCGAAGCCGAGGCGATCGGCTCGAAGTCGAATTCCCGGAAGCGCGACTCCCAGCCCGTGCCGTACTCGCGGCCCAGGATGCGTCGCACCTGGGAGACCGGCATCGCGTCCGCGCTGGCTCGCAGGACGGCCAGGGCATCGGCGAACTCCGGGGGGAGGAGGTCCGCGCCTTCGAGCGAGAGCAGCTGTCCCAGCTTCATGGCGGCCCCGCGCATGCGCGCGAGCCGGCGCGCGAGCCTCGCCCCGCGGGCTCCCGAGAGAAAGACGCTGGCCGCATTCGCGGGTGCCGACCCGGCCAGCCGCCGGGTGCCCGCCGCCAGGCCGCCGGCGGCGAACTCGCCGGCCATCCACCCGATGCGGAGGAGCCGCTCCAGCCGTCCCGAGGGCACCCGCGTCTGTCGGCGCGGCGCTTTCACGGCCGTTTTCCCGATCGCTGCGGCGGGGGTGCGGCGAGCGCCCGGCTCAAGCCGGGGGGCGCTCGCCGTCCGCCTCCACCGCGCGACGTCCCATCATATTGAGCTTGTAGCGGCGAATCGTCGCCGGTTCCACGCGGCGGCCCTGCTCGTCCTCGAAGGACAGGGCGTCCATCGGGCACTGCACGACGCAGGCCCCGCAGCGAACGCAGCGCTGGTCGTGGGCCAGGTCGACCTGGCGGACCCCCTCGCGCTTCTCGTAGCAGGCCTCGGGACACACCTCCCAGCAGGAGTACACGCCCTTGCAGCGCTCGCGGTCGAGGGTGATGCGCCAGTGGCGCTGCTCGAAGAAGCTCGCGCCTTCGATGGGCGTCGTCCCCGGGTAGTCGAAGGTCAGCACCGCCACGAGCAGTACGACCGCGACCGCCGCCATCGCGAACGCCAGGAGGCCGCCCCCGGCGAGTGCAACCGCCGCCAGCGAGACCGCGAGCGCCGCCCCGCCGAAGAGCAGACGCCGGGGCCCGGGCAGCCGGTCGTACACGAAGAACAGCGCGACGGCCAGCAGCAGCGACAGGGCGACCAGCGGCGGGGCGAAGGACGGCCGCAGCAGCGCCCCGACGGCGCCCGTTACGATCGCTGTCGGCGCGGCCCAGGCGGCCGCCATCTCGAGCCGCTCGACGAGACCGAAGCGAACGTGACGCATGGCGTCGGTCTTGCGCTCGCCACCGGCGAGGTAGCCGGGAATGTCCTTCGCGTAGACGGGCCCGAAGCGCACCCGCCACCGGCAGCGCCGCGACACCTCGCGCGCCTCCACCCCCGTGGCGGCGAGCTGCGGGAGGATCGCCCGGCGGTGACGAACGCGATCCTCGACGCCCGAGGTCTTGAGGGCGGTCACCACCTGGTGGGTCGAGAGGTGGCCTCCAGCGGCCGCGCACCAGACGTTGATGCCGCCCGCCGGGGCCACCACGAGCCACGCGTCCACGCCGCGGAGCGCGCGCAGCACGCGCCGCACGGTGAGGTCGTAGTTCCCGGTGACGAGCACCGGACTGAAGGGCCCGGGCTCGCCCACCGGGCGCAGCCCCGGCTCCGTGGGCCACGGAATCAGCCGAAACGCCGTCTGCAGGATCTCGAGCGCGACGTCGCGGACCCTCATCGCGGGCGCTCCGCAACGACGACCGCCAGACGACCGAGCAGCCAGCGCCGCTCGCTCCGGACCTCGAAGCCCGCGGCGGCGACCTCCCCGGCGAGATCGCGGATCGGGTGCGAGGTGGAGCCCGCGATCAACCAGGCCAGGGCGGCCTGGGGCCCGCGCAGCAGCGCGTGCAGCAGCCGCTGCCCGGTGGAGCGCGGTTGGACCTCGTCCGCCGCCACGAGCGCTCCCCCCGGACGCAGGCGGAGGGCCAGCTCGCGCAGCACGAACGCGCGCTCGCCGGCGGACATCTCCGACAGACACAGGCCGGCGACGGCCGCGTCGAAGCCCGCGGCGGGCAGCGCGTCGATCTCGGACGCCGTGCGCTCGATCCAGGTGACCGCCCCGGGCGGCGCGGCCGCGAGGCGGGCGCGAGCCTGCTCGAGCATCTCCGGGTTCTGGTCGAGCGCCGTGACGCGCGCGCCCCGCTCGACGAGGAGGGCGGTGATCGCACCGGTTCCGCAGCCGATCTCCAGGATCCGGACTTCGGGCTTCGCCGCCGCGGCCTCGGCGACGGCCGCGTGCACGCGGGAAACCCGCCCCAGCGTCAGCCAGCGCATGCCCGCGTCGTAGCGGTGGGGCGCGGACTCGAGCCAGCGCATGAGGGCCAGCGAACTCACGGGGCGAGCGCCTTGTGCACCACCCGCACCAGCGCGTCGCTCAGAGCTCCGGAATCGCCGAAGGCGCGCGGGTCGACGAGCACCTGCAGCAGCAGCCCGTCGACGGCGCCGATGGCGACGGCGGCGGCGAGCCCGGGATCGAGGGTGGCGTCGATCTCTCCGGCGCGCTGCCCCTCCGCGACGAGCTCGGCCAGGCGGCGGCGCGCGCGGCGGAAGAAGGGCCGGAACAGGCCCGCCCACTGCGTGCGCAGCTCGGTGAGCAGGCGGCCCGCCGTCGCCCACCCGTCGAAGACGCCCGCGAGCTGCGCGGTGAGCCGATCGATGCGCGCGAGCGCACTCCCTTCGCCGTCGATCGCCGCGTCGAAGAGGCGCTCCTCTTCGGCGAGGAGGTCGCGCACCAGGTCGCGAAGCAGCGCTTGCTTGTCGGGGTAGTAGTGGTACAGGCTCGAGCGGCCCATGCCCGCCGCGTCGGCCACGTGGGCCAGGCCGGTGCCCGCAACGCCACAGCGCGCGAACACGCGCTGGGCGGCGCGCCGGATCTCCCGCCGCTGTGCGGCGGCGTCCACGAGCTTGGGCATCCTTCCTCTCCGGGCCCGTCGTTTTCGACAGTATTGTCGAAATAAAGTGCGCTGTCAACCGGGACCTTCCCGGCGCGGCGCGGCCGTTGCGTTGGTGATCCGCATCACTCCACAGCTCCGGGGGCTCTGGCATAGTCAGGCTCTCGAGGGACAACCGCCCGGATCGTTGCTGGGGGGTGGGAGGTTGACGGCTCGAGCCCGCGTCCGGCTGCGGCCGGACGCGCCCCCTCCCCCGCCGCGTGAAACCCGGCGCCCGATCCGCGCCGACGCGTGCTGGGCAGCGCTCAGCGCGGCGACTGGCGCACCTCGCCCGTCATGGGGACGAAGCGGACGGGGAACACGCGTTCGACGCGGCTGCCGGTCGACGTTCGCGTGTGGACCTCGAGCTGCTGGATGCCGTCGCCCACCGGAATCACGAGGCGGCCGCCGACCACCAGCTGCTCCAGGAGCGCCGGTGGAACGATCGGCGCCGCAGCCGTCACGAGGATCGCGTCGAAGGGAGCCGCCTCGGGCCAGCCGCGGTAGCCGTCGCCGTGTCGCACTCGGACCGACCCGTAGCCGAGGTGCTCGAGGGTCCGTGCGGCCCCGGTCGCAAGCGACTCGATGATCTCGATCGTGTAGACCTCCGCCACCAGCTCGGCCAGCACCGCCGCCTGATAGCCCGAGCCCGTCCCGACCTCGAGGACGCGCGACTTCGCGTCGACCTTTGCCAGCTCCGTCATCACGGCCACGACGTACGGTTGGCTGATCGTCTGACTGCTCCCGATGGGAAGGGGCCGATCCTCGTACGCCGACTCGCGCCGGCTCGGCGGCACGAACTCGTGGCGCGGCACCTTGCGCATGGCCGCCAGAACGCGCTCATCCGCAACACCGCGCGCCTCGATCTGATGCGTGACCATGCGCCGGCGCTCGGCCTGGTACGCACCGCGGGGGGCAGGGGCCCCGGACGCAGCAAAGCCGAGCGACGAGGTGTTCGGATCGCCACAGGCGAGCAGCAGCGCCGGCGCCGCCAGCGCCGCGCGCCACGGCGCGGCCCGGCCGAGGTGGAGTCGGCGTGCCAGGACGCTCAGTCGAACCCTCCGGGGTCGCAGCCCTGCTCGCGCAGGCGCCGACCCGCGCGCGACCGCAGGACCGCCACCGCCGCGCGGGTCCGGTCGCGAAGGGCCGCGCGATCCTCGAACCCGAGCCCGTCGGTCGGAATCGGCTCCCCCACCTCGACGGCCACGACCCCGCGCCGCAGACGCAGCCGGCCCTTGGGCCAGATCGCGTCGGTGCCCGCGTGCGCGACCGGCAGGACCGGGAGGCCGAACGCGAGGGCGGCGGCAAACGCCCCCATCTTGAACGGCAGCAGGCTTCCGTCGCGCGAGCGGGTGCCTTCGGCGAAGAAGAGCATGGAGACGTCCGGGACGCGCCGGTCCATCCCCTCGCGGATGCGGTCCACGTCCGCCGCCGTCCGCGTCCGCACCACCCGCAGGTTTCCCGAGAGCCGCAGCGCATGCCCGAAGATCGGGATGCGCATGATCTGCTGCTTGGCGACGAAGCGGATGAACAAGCTTGGCAACGCGGCGAGAATGCAGACCGGATCCCAATCGCTCGCGTGGTTCGAGACGACGACGCAGGGCCGGCCCTTCTCGACGTGCTCGACGCCGCGCACCTCGAGCCGCGTGCCTCCGACCCGGAGGCAGGTCCGGGCGAAGGAGACGAAGAACCCATGCTGGGTCGCCGTCGAGGCGCCGGCGAGGGCGATCACCAGGACGACGGCGCTGTAGAAGACCACCGCCGCCGGAAGCACGAGCAGCGCAACGGCGGTGCGCAGAAACGTGTCGATGCGACCCCCGGTGAGCACGCAGAGAGCGTACTGCATGCGCAGCCGCCCCCCTAGAGCACCACGATCGCCCCCTTCTCCTCGAGCCGCGCGCGCAGTCCGCGCACGTCGAGGTCGGCGGGGTCGATGCCCGCCCGAACCGCGAGCGCTGCAGCGGTCCCCGCCGCCTCGCCGGTCGCCATGCAGGCGGGGATCTCCTTGGTGGCGTGGTGCACGCGGTGATCCACCGAAATGCAGCGGCCCGCCACCAGCAGGTTCGGCAGCTCTTTCGCCAGCAGGCAGCCGTAGGGAATGTGGTAGACCGCGCCGTACCGGGTCCAGTGACCGGTCACCGCCACGGCGTCGTCGAGCGCACGGTCCATGTCCTGCCGCCCCAGCACGCGGCGCCCGTGCAGGCGCCGGCTCTCGGTGATGCCCAGCTGATCGGCGATCCGGCACAGGTGCGCCTTCGAGAAGCCGGGAAGCTCGCGGCGCACGCGCTCGACCTCCGCCATCACGCGCTTGCGGCATTCGATCTCCGCGTAGGTGAGGTCCTCGGGCGAGGTGGCGTCGATCCGGCGCGAGACCTTGTCGGTGGCACCCCAGGGAAACAAGACCTTGCCCTCGCCGATCGCGCGGAAGCAGCCGGCGCCGGCGTCGATTGCCGCGCTCACGTCGTCCACGCCGCCCATCGTGAACCAGAGCCAGGGCAGGACATCCTCGCGCTCGTGGCCGCAGCCGGCGCCCGCAAAGACATCGCCGTCGCCCGTCGCGTCGATCACCGCCCGGGCGCGCACGGCGAAGCGCCCCGACTTCCCCTGAAAGGTCACCCCCGCCAGGCGGCCGTCCTCGACGATCGCATCGCAGGCCCAGGCGTGGAAGAGCAGCCTCGCCGCCGATTCCTCCAGCATCTCGCTCAGCGCAAACTTCATGCCCTCGGGGTCGAAGGCGACGGAGTAGCGCACCCGGTGTGGCCCGTGTCCCCACAGCAGACCCCAGCGGAAGTCGCGCCGAACCCGCTCCTCGTCGCTGCTTCCCCACTCCGCGCGCGGCGGAAAGTAGGCCTCCCCGCGGCGCGCCAGGCGGTCGGTCACCTCCTGGCAGAGGCCGCCCACGACCTGACGGCCGCGACCGTCGTCCAGCGTGAGCAGGAGGATGATGAGTCCGCCGGTGGCCAGCCCCCCGAGGTAGCCGTACCGCTCGACGAGCAGGACGTCGGCGCCGTTGCGCGCGGCCGCGACGGCCGCGGCGACCCCTGCCGATCCACCTCCCACCACCAGCACCTCGGTCTCGTACCGGACGGGTGTGCGGCGCGCCGGCTCTTCGAGAAGCGGTAACGAATCGTCGCTGGGGTCCATGTCGCCCTGCACACGGTAGCGCGCGCTATCGTCCTCGCTCCGGCGAGGTTCGGGCCGGCTCACGAGAGGGGGCGCATCGGCACATGAAGTCGGCCGTTCGCCTCGCCCTCCTGGGTGTCTTGTGGCTGGCCTGCGACGCCGGTCCGGCCCCCGAGGAGGTGTGGTTCCCGCCGCCGATCGCGGAGCCCAGCTTCCCCTACTACGGCGGGCCGCTGATCCTGGTCGACGCCGCCCACTTCAACACCCACACGCTGGAGCAGCGCTACCGGCCACTCGCGAAGATCGCGCGACTCGACGGCTACCGCGTTCAGTCCTCGACCGCACCCTTCTCCCGCACTTCCCTGGCGCCCGCGCGCATCCTCGTGGTTGTCAACGCGCTCCACGAGCGCAACCGCGTGAAGCCGCCCCCGATGGCGACCGACTGGTCGCTCCCCACGCCGTCGGCCTTCACCCCCGACGAGATCGGCGCCGTTCGGGACTGGGTCGACGACGGCGGCGGCCTGCTGCTCGCCGCCGACCACATGCCCTTCGCGGGAGCGGCCGCCGCCCTCGCGGCGGTTTTCGGCGTCGGCTTCGACAACGGCTTCGTCATCGACGAGGAGGTCGAGCGCTCCGTCGGCGATGCCGCCGCAGCGGTCTCGCAGGTGACGGTGTTTCGCCGCGCGGACGGCGGGATCGCCTCCCATCCCGTCACGGACGGCCGCGGCGCGGACGAGCGAGTCGACGCGGTCGCGACCTTCGGGGGGCACGCCTTTCGCAGCGGGAAGGACGCGGCGCCACTGCTCGTCTTCGGTTCCACGGCGGTCTCGCTGTTCCCGAACGTGGCCTGGGACTTCCGGCCCGACACGCCGCGCGGCTCCGCAGCCGGCTGGCTCCAGGGGGCGGCGCTGACCTTCGGCCGCGGGCGCGTCGCGGTGTTCGCGGAGGCGGGGCTCTTCGGCGTCCAGACCAGCGCGGAGGGCGAGCCGGTCGGGATGAACGCACCCGCGGCCGCCCAGAACCCCCGGTTGCTGCTCAACGTGCTGCACTGGCTCTCGGGGCCGCTCGACGGCCGAGCGGGCCCGAGCAGCGAGGCGGCGCGATGAGCGGGGGGGGGCGCCGCGTGCTCGACGCCGTGCTCGAGACGCTGGTTCCGGAGGGAGGCGCGTTTCCGGAGGGAGCGCCGACGTTTCCGCTGGCGGAGCGGGTCGAGGAGTTCGTTCGCGGCGCCGGCGCCGGCACGGCCTTCCGGTTGCTGCTCTACGGGATCGAGCTGTATCCGCTGCTCCTGCCGCGTCTCGGGCGGCGGCGCTTCTCGCGGCTCCCGCTCGAGAAACGCGAGCGGGTACTGGCGGCGTGGGAGGCGTCGCGGTTCTGGCCCCGGCGGCAGGCACTGCACGCGCTCAAGATGATCGTCCTCTCGCAGTTCTACGGGCAGCCCGAGATCCACGCCCGGCTCGGCTATCCGCACCCACTGGCCCGGGTGCCGATCGACGACCTGCCGGCGCCGCGAGAGACGCCGTGACCGCGAGCGCAGCGCGCGACCCGGAGATCCTCCGCGATAGCGCGGAGGTGGTGGTCGTGGGGACCGGAGCCGGGGGCGCCGTCGTTGCCGCGGAGCTGGCGGAGGCCGGCCTCGACGTCGTGCTGCTCGAGGAGGGCGAAGACGTCGGCCGTCGCGACTTCACGGCGGACGCCCTCGCGCAGGTGCGCCGGCTCTACCGCCAGCGGGGCCTCACGGGCACGATCGGCAACACCTACATCCCGATTCCGCTCGGCTGCGCCGTCGGCGGCACGACGGTCATCAACTCGGGAACCTGTTGGCGGGCTCCGCAGGAGGTGCTGTCCCGCTGGGAGCGCGAGTTCGGGATCCCGGATCTCGTGGATCGGGGTCTGGCGGTCGAGTACGAACGCGTCGAGAGCGCGATCGGCGTCGCTCCGGTTCCCGAGTCGCTGCGGGGGCCCGGGGACGAGCGGATCCGGCGGGGCGCCGAGGCGCTGGGCCTGCGCGGCGAGGCGATCCCGCGCAACGCGGTCGGCTGCCGCGGGACCGGGGTCTGCATCTTCGGGTGCCCGCGCGACGCCAAGCAGTCGACGAACGTCTCCTACGTGCCGCGGGCGCGAGCCGCCGGCGCGCGTCTCTACGCCCGCTGCCGCGTCGATCGGATCGCCATGGACGGGCGGCGCGTGCGCGGCGTGCTCGCGACGCGACGCGACGCGCGCGGGCGAGCGGCGGGGACGTTCGAGGTGCGCGCACCCCGCGTCGTCGTCGCAGCCGGCGCGCTGCTCACCCCGGTCCTCCTGGCGCGCAGCGGCCTCGCCCGGCGCAGATCCGCCGTCGGCCGCCATCTGCGCATCCATCCCGCGACCCGCGTGCTCGCCCGCTTCGACGAGCCGGTGCGCGCCTGGGCCGGCGTTCCCCAGAGCTACCACATCCACGAGTTCGAGTCGGAGGGCATCTTCCTGCAGGGGATGTGGCTGCCGCCGGAGCTGCAGGCGCCGGCCGTCCCCGGGGTCGGGCGTGTGCACAAGGAACGCATGGCCGCTTACGATCGCCTCGCCTCGTTCGGCGCGCTCATCAGCGACACCTCCAGCGGGCGCGTCCTCTCGCTGGGCGGCCGCCCGCTGGCCTGGTACCGGATGAACCGCGACGACGCGCGGCGTCTGCTGCGCGGCATCGCGATCGTGGCGCGGGTGTTCTTCGCCGCCGGCGCCCGCGAGGTCCATCCCGGCGTCCGCCAGCGGCCCGTGCTGCGCTCGATGGCAGAGGCCGAGGCGCTCGAGCACCTCGCGGTCCGCGCCTCCGACCTCGACCTGATGGCGTTCCATCCCATGGGCACCGCCCGCATGGGGAGCGACCCGGCGCGGTCCGCCGTCGACCCGACGGGCCGCCTGTACGGCGCGTCGGGAGTGTGGGTCGCGGACGCGAGCGTGTTTCCGACCTCGACCCGCGTGAACCCGCAGGTCACGATCATGGCGATGGCCACCCGGATCGCGCAGCGCCTCGCGGAGGCTCGCGAACGCTGAGCGGCGGCGGCGGAGGCCCCGCCGGAGATCACCGTCTCGGTGTAGGATGGGGGCAATCATCAGGAGGCATCCATGGAGCTGAAGGATCGAACCGTCATCGTGACGGGCGCGGCGCGGGGTATCGGTCGGGGCATCGCCGAGGCGTTCGGCCGCGAGGGCGCGCGCGTGGTCGTCGCCGACCTGGGATCGTTGGCGGCGGGGGCCTCCGGGGCCTGGTCGTACCGACTCGCGTCCAAGGACGACCTCCAGATGGTCGCGGACGGCATTCGCAGCCGGGGCGGAGCGGCCCTCGCCGTGGAGGCGGACGTCAGCGACGCCGACTCCTGCCGGAACCTGGTGGATGCGGCGCGGGAGCGCTTCGGCGGACTCGACGTCCTCGTGAACAACGCCGGCCTCGTCCAGATGGGCGCGATCGAGAGCTACGACGAAAAGGACTGGGATCGGCTCTTCGCCGTCAACGTGAAGGGGGTCTTCCTCGGGTCCCGCGCCGCGATCCCCGCCCTTCGCGAAGGCGGGGGCGGCGCGATCGTCAACATCTCCTCCATTGCCGGGAAGCGCGGCTATGCGGGCCTCGGCGCCTACTGCGCCTCGAAGTTCGCCGTGATCGGCCTCACCCAGGTGATGGCCCAGGAGCTCGGCGGGGCGTCGATCCGCGTGAACGCCATCTGCCCGGGTCTGCTGGCGACGGCGATGTGGATCGATCACCTCTCCGTCGGGATCAGCGGGCTCGTCGGCAAGCCCGCCGGGCGCGAGGCGTTCGAGGAGTACGTGCGCCAGAATACGCCGCTGGGTCGGGAGCAGACTCCCGACGACATCGCGGAGGCGGCGCTCTACCTCGCGCGCGCCGACAACGTGACGGGCGTCGCGCTCAACGTCGCCGGCGGGACCGAGATGAGCTAGGAGGCCGATCTTTCCGACTCGCGCGGCCTTCGGCCTTACGGGCCGACGCGCAGCGAGCCGGAGGCGAGCGAAGGCCGGAGCCCGAGCGCGAGCGATCAGCGAGTGCGAGGCCCGGCTGGGCTAGGAGGCCGACTCGAGAGTCGGCCGACGCGCAGCGAGCCGGAGGCGAGCGAAGGCCGGAGCCCGAGCGCGAGCGATCAGCGAGTGCGAGGCCCGGCTGGGCCAGCCCGGGCGGCCGCGGAGGAGGCGGATGGCGCCGGAAACGATTCGCCTGGGTTGGCTGGGCTGCGGCCGCATCGCCGATCTCCAGTGCCTCGGCTACCTCGATCACCCGCGCGCCGAGATCGTCGCGGTCTGCGACCGCGACGAGTCGCGGGCGCGAGCCCGCGCCCAGGCGTGGGGCGCGCGGCGCGTCTACACCGACGCGGAGAAGCTGTTCGCCGATCCCGAGGTGGACGCGGTCGAGATCCTGACGCCCCACCACCTGCACGCAGCTCACGCCGTCGGCGCGCTCGAGGCCGGCAAGCACGTCTCGCTCCAGAAGCCCCCGACCCGCACCCTCGAGGAGCTCGACCGCGTCGCCCGCGCGGCCGCCCGCAGCGGGCGGGTGCTGCGGGTCTTCGAGAACTTCGGCCACTACCCGCCGCACCGACGGGCCAAGGCGCTGGTCGATGCCGGCGAGATCGGAACGCCGCTCTCGGTGCGGGTCAAGACGGCCGTCGGGCGCTTCGCGGACGGCTGGACGGTCGGTCCGGAGAGCCAGGCATGGCGCATGGACCCGACGCTCTGCGGCGGTGGCCTCACGACCTTCGACCACGGCTATCACTGCTTCCAGATGGCCCGCTGGTTCGTCCCGTCCGAGGTCGAGCGGGTACACGCCTTCATCCACTGGACGCGGCTCGGAGACCGGGATCGCATCGACGGACCGGCGCTGATCTCGTGGAAGTACGCCGGCGACCCGCCCCGCTTCGGGTCCTGGGAGGTGATCGCCTCCTTGGGCATGCGCGTGCGCTCGGACTACTACGCGAGCGACGACCGCCTCGAGATCCACGGTAGCGAGGGCATCGTCTGGGTGAATCGCTGCACGGGAAAGCTCCTCGAGGAGCCGTCCGTCGTGCTCTATCGCGAGGGCGAGACACGTGCCTTCCACGACCTCCCCGCGGACTGGGCGGAGTCGTTCCGACGCGGCGGACGCGATTTCGTCGACGCGCTGATCGAGGGACGCGCGCCCGAGCAGAGCGCGGCCGAAGCGCGCAAGACACTCGCCTTCGCCCTCGCCGCCGCGCGCAGCGACGCCGAAGGGCGCGAGGTGGCGGTGTCCGAGATCCTGGGCGGATAAGCCACCGGTGGACCTGCTCTGGGCGCTCCCCCTCGCGCTGCTCGCCCTGTGGCTCGTCGCCGAGGCCGTGACGCGAGCCGTCCTCGAGTTTCCGCTGCGGGTAGACTTCTACGGCTCGGTCTCGCGAGACGCAGTCCGTTCGTGGCAGGCGCTGCACGGCGTGAAGGTCGCCGCCGGGCCCGGCTGGCTGCACCTCGGCTGGATCGCCGATCCGGAACGCGAGGCCTACCGCATCGAGCGGCGGACGGGCGAAGTCTGGCAAAACGTCGGCCGGACCCGCTACGGCTCCTGCCTGGTCCGCGGGGCCGGAGACGCCTTCCGCGTGTGGGCGCGGCCGAAGGCGGGCGGCGGCGACGAGCGACTGATCGGTGAGGCGTCCGCCGAAGCGGCGCCCGGAGGCGCGGCGCCGCCGCCGCTGCAGCGACCGGAAATCGCCGGCGGCTGGCGCCCGCTGTTCCGGCCGAGCCGACACGGTCGCTACGTGAATGACCACGACGTCTATCGCGACAGTGCGGGACGCTGGAGGCTGATCGGCATCACGAGCCGGACCGACGGCGACTTCGGCGCCGAGCGCTATTTCGGCGTCGGCGTGAGCGAGACCTTTCCGCCCGACGTCGAGATGCGCGAGGAGGCGCCGGTGGCCGACTTCGGTGAGCTGGCCTGGGCGCCGGAGGTCGTGGAACCGAACGCCGCCGGCGAGGGCTACGCGCTCTTCTGGTCGCCCCACCGACTGTCGCGCATGGATTCCGCGGACGGGATCCACTGGGGGAATCCCCGGGTGGTGATGTCCGCGCCCTTCCACCGCTTCTTCCGCGACCCGGCCGTCGTCGAGGTCGCCGACGGTCAGTGGCTGCTCTACGCGACGGCGCGCGGTCGCTACTTCTCGCGCATCGACACCTACCAGAGCTTCGATCTCGAGCGCTGGCAGTACATCGGGGCGGCCCTGGATTCGTCGTGGGGAAGCGAGCGCAATTCCCCCTTCGCCTCGATGGAGTCCCCGGTCGTGCTGAACCGGGCGGGCCGCTACTACCTCTCGTTCACGTACAACAACGGCTCCTGCTTCTGGCCGGGGCTGCTGCTGCTCCTGCACGTCTGGCCCGGGCGGGAATCCTACGAGGAGACGCTCGTCGTGCACGCCGACAACCCCTACCGCTTCGGGACCTACCGCGGACGCGACCGCACGCCCAACCTCGTGGCGCGGCTGCGCACGCACGCGCCGGCGTACATCCACGACCCGGAGAGCGACGCCTGGTTCATCACGACCGCCGGCTGGCCTTGGGCCGCCACCCTCACCGCCGGTGAGGTGGCCGTCGCACCGCTGCGCTGGGCGCCGATTGCGTAGCGCGATTCGAGGCGCCTCGCCGCGGGTGATAGACTGAGACGCCCGGCCTACGAGGGAACTCCATGGCGACGCCCGAACCGAACCGCGACCGCGCGCGCGAGTCCGCGCAGAGCCAACCCCGCGGTGTCTTCGGCGGAACCGCGTGGTCGGTGGGGCGCATCCGCGGAATCGAGCTGGCGATCGACCACAGCTGGCTTCTGATCTTCATGCTGATCACGTTCTCGCTGGGCAGCCAGTTCGGGAACGCGCACCCGGAGTGGAGCAGCGTCGCGTCCTGGGGCGCGGCACTCGTGACGAGCCCCCTCTTCTTCGCCTCGATCGTCTTGCACGAGCTCGGCCACAGTCTCACGGCGCAGCGCCTCGGCGTGCGCGTCCGTTCGATCACGCTGTTCGTGTTCGGGGGCATGGCGCGGCTCGACTCGGAGCCCCGGCGCCCGCGCGACGAGGTGCTGATCGCCGTGGCGGGGCCCCTGGTGAGCGTGGGGCTGGGGCTCGGGTTCAGCGCCGCCGCGGCCCCCCTGAACGACGCCGCGGGTTGGGGCGGCGTCGCCGGGGCCGTGCTCGGTTGGCTCGGGCGGATCAACCTGATCCTGGCGGCGTTCAACGTCGTCCCGGGCTTCCCCCTGGACGGCGGCCGCGTCCTGCGCGGCGCGGTGTGGGGCCTCACGGGCGACTTCGCCCAGGCGACCCGGATCGCCGCCGCCTCCGGTTCGATCTTCGCGTACTTCCTGATGGCCACGGGCGCGGTGGCCGCGCTCTTCGGCGGTCAGATCGTGGGTGGGCTCTGGTTCGTGTTCATCGGGTGGTTCCTGCTGACGGCGGCGCGCGCCACCGTCGGGCAGATGCTGATCGAGAGGATGCTCGCGCGGGTGCTCGCGAGGGACGCGATGGAGTCCGTCCGCGACGCCTGCGTCTCGGGATCGGAGAGCATCGCCGACCTCGTCGCCGAGCTGGTGCTGCGCACCGGGCTGCGAACCTTCTACGTGGTGGACCGGGAGGGGCGGCTGCTCGGGCTCGTCACGCTGCGCGAGCTCGCGGGAATCCCACCGGAAGCGCGCGCACATACCCGCGTCGATGCGGTCATGCTGCCGGCCGCGAGCCTCGCGGTGCTCGCCCCCGTCGAGAGTGGCTGGACCGCGTTTCGGCGCATGGCGGATCACAACGTGAATCAGCTCCCGGTCGTGGCGGAGGGGCGCCTCGTGGGCGCCCTCACCCGCGAGCGGCTCATGGCCCTGGTCCAGGCGGGTGTCGCGTTGACGCCGGACACCGGGGCGACACGGCGGCTTTCCCGGGCGTAGGCGAGGCTCTTCGTCGGGGGATCGCGCTCAGTGCGGGGGAGCGATGCGGCGGCTGCGTTCGAGGAAGCTCGCGGCCAGGGCCTCGGCCTCGCCGATGCCGAGGGCCTGGGCGTACTGCAGCACGTAGGCCCCCAGGTAGGGCTCGGGCGGCAGCTCGTCGAAGCGCTCGTCCTCGATGCGGTCGAGGCGGCGGATCCGGGTGCGGTGGCTGAGCTCCGCCAGCGGAATCCCCAGGTGCTCGCGACACTGTCGCAGGTAGCCACCCGGTTGCGAGATGTCCAGCGGCGGCAGCGCCGGGCGCGGGTCGACGGTCGCAGGGCGGGACGGACGGGCCGCCCGGACCGCCCGCCCGGCGGGCTCCTCCCAGGCCAGCAGTCCGTGGGTCGCGAGCGGCGGCCCGTCGCGCGCCTCGGCTCGCTCCCGCGCCGACGCGTGGCGCACGACGAACTCCGCCTCCACCAGGCGATCGGCGATCGTTCCGAGGCTCTTCGCGAAGGAGCAGCCCGGGAAGAGCTGGAGCACGGGCTGCCGCCGGCTCACCGCCACGGGAACGCTGGCATCCAGCTCGAGGGCGCCCAGATAGTCGATCGGGGTGCCCAGGTAGAGATCGCAGGCGGCCGCAACCTCCAATCCGACC
Source organism: Myxococcales bacterium (assembly GCA_029863845.1). Taxonomy (GTDB): domain Bacteria; phylum Myxococcota_A; class UBA9160; order UBA9160; family SMWR01; genus JACZXC01. Next base: position 4,633 of record JAOTUO010000003.1, on the reverse strand, counting down.
TTGTGGTGCTCGAGCTTGTCGACCTGGTTGACGATCAGCATCGGCCGGAAGGCCCGGGCTCGCTCCGCGAGCTGCCGCCCGACCCCGCGGTCGATCTCCGACACGGCCGCGATCAGCTCGCGGGGCGACTGCATTCGCCGTCTCGTTTTCCCGGCCAGCACGTGCTCGAGCACCGGCCGGACCGACGGATCGCGGGCCACCGCGCGCAGCGATCGGTAGAAGGCGGCCTTCAGGAAGTGGTACGCGTTCTCGATCGAGGTGGGCTCGGGCACGACCACGAGGATCCCGCGCCGTGCCGCCAGGAAGAGGTCGAGAACGTTGTAGGCGCTGCCGGCCCCGAGGTCCAGCAGCACGTGGGCGACGCCGAGGCGCCGAACGTGGCGCAGCAGCTTCTGCTTCTGCGAGTGGTGGGGATTCGCGGCGTCGAGCATGCCGTGCGCCCCGCTGATCAGCGAGACCCCGGGGATCGAGGTGCGACTGACCACGTCTTCGAGGCTCGCCACCTCGCCGCTCAGGAAGTGCGAGAGGGTGCGCGGGGGGTTCGGCACGCCCAGCACCGTGTGGAGATTCGCGCCGCCGAGGTCGGCATCGACGACGATGCAGCGCGGACCGCGGGCGGCGAGGGCGATGGCCAGATTGGCCGTCACCACCGTCTTGCCGACGCCGCCCTTGCCTCCGCCGACGGCCCAGACACAGGGCGCCGCGGCTGGGGACGCCTGGCAGCGTCGCGCGCTATCGAGCTTGCGAGGTGCCTCGTAGGTGCGCATTCGTGAACCCGCTCGCCCACCGCAACGCACTCGCGCCGTTTCGCGGGCGTGCTCCTTCTCTGGTGAGTGACCGCCGCCAACGGTTGGTGACGACTGCGGCGAAGCGCGCGCAGGTCTCGCGCAGCCCGTGCGCAACCCCGCCGGTCGGCGTCGGCATCGGGGTCAGCGTCGGCCTGCTACGCGACTGCCTTCGCCTCGCGTAGCGCGGCGATCTCCTGGCCGCTGAAGCCCCAGTCGGCGAGCGCCTCGTCGCTGTGCTGTCCGGCGTGAGGGGGCGGACGCGAGATCTGCGGCTTCGAGCGGCCGAAGCGGGGAGCCGGCGCCGGCTGGCTCGCGCCGGCAACCTCGACGAAGGTCCCGCGCGCGCGGATGTGCGGGTGCTCCTGGCACTCGGTCATCGAGAGCACGGGGGCGAAGCAGACTTCGCTCCCCTCCATGATCTCGCACCACTCGTCGCGCGTCTTCTCCTTGAAGATCGCCGCCAGGCGCTCCTTCATGCCGGCCCAATGCGAGCGGCTCATCTGGGGCGGCAGGTCTTCGCCGGCCAGACCCGTCTTTTCCAGCAGCTCCGCGTAGAACTGCGGCTCGATCGAGCCGATCGAGACATAGCCGCCGTCACGGGTCTCGTAGACGTCGTAGAAGTGGGAGCCGGTGTCCAGCATGTTCGTGCCGCGCTCGGGCTTCCACCATCCGCTCTGCAGCGCGCCGTGGAAGATCGTCATGAGCACCGCCGCCCCGTCCACCATGGCTGCGTCGACGACCTGGCCGAGACCCGATTGCTCGCGCTCGAACAGCGCGCACACGATGCCGAAGGCCAGCAGCATCCCGCCGCCGCCGAAGTCCCCGACCAGGTTGAGCGGGGGCATCGGCGCCTCGCCGCGGCGTCCGATCGATTCGAGGGCGCCCGCCAGCGCGATGTAGTTGATGTCGTGGCCGGCGGCCTGGGCGAGCGGCCCCTCCTGCCCCCAGCCGGTCATGCGCCCGTAGACGAGGCGCGGGTTGCGTTCGAGGCAGACGTCGGGCCCCAGCCCCAGCCGCTCCATCACGCCCGGTCGGAATCCCTCGAGCAGGGCATCGGCCCGATCGACCAGGCGCAGCACGGCGGCGAGAGCCGCCGGCTGCTTGAGGTCGACGGCGACGCTGCGGCGACCGCGCGCCAGCAGGTCGAGCGATGGATTCGCGGGGTCGAGCCCGATCGCGTTCTGCGACCGGTCGATCCGCAGGATCTCGGCCCCCATGTCCGCGAGCATCATGGCCGCGAAGGGTCCGGGCCCGATGCCCGCGAACTCGATCATCTTCACGCCTGCGAGGGGACCCACGGGTTCTCCTTCATCTCCAACAGATCCGCGACGGCGGGAGCATAACGCAGTCGCTCGGTGGGCCGGTTCCGGTAGACTGCCGCCATGCGATACGACGACGGGAACGGGGGTGGGCGCTTCGCCGGCAAGGCCGCGCTCGTGACGGGAGCCGCTTCGGGCATCGGCCGGGCCGCGGCCGAACGGCTCGCTGCGGAGGGCGCGCGCGTGCTGTGCGCCGACGTGAACGCAGCGGGCGTCAAGGAGACCGCCGCCGCGATCCAGACGGCGGGCGGCGAAGCCGTCGCCCGGGTCTGCGACGTGGCGGATCCCGCGGCCTGTCGGTCCGCCGTCGCCGCCGCGCTGGAGGCCTTCGGCCGCCTCGACGTGCTGTGCAACGTGGCCGGCGTGGGGATCAGCGCGCACGCGACGGAGATCGGGATCGAGCAGTGGCAGCGCGTGATCGCGATCAACCTCTCGGGCACCTTCTTCACGTGCCAGGCGGCGATTCCCCACCTGCTGGAGACGAAGGGCAACATCGTCAACACCGCCTCCGCGGCCGGGCTCATGGGCATCGCGTACACGTCGGCCTATGCCGCCTCGAAGGGCGGGGTCGTGATGCTCACGAAGGCGCTCGCCGTCGAGTACGGTCGCCGCGACCTGCGCGTCAACTGCGTCTGCCCCGGCGGCGTCGACACGCCGCTCGCCCAGGGCTTCCTTCCGCCCGAGGATCCCGACCCGTTCCTGCTGCAGCGCATGCAGCTCGTGCCGCGCCTCGCCGAGCCGTGGGAGATCGCCGCGGCGATCGCCTACCTCGCGTCCGACGAAGCCCGTTACGTCAACGGCGCCGCCTTCTCGATCGACGGCGGCCAGGTGGCGTGACCGGCCCGGCGGCAGCGCCGTTCAGCCCGCGGTCAACGCCGCCAGCAGCGGGCGCGCCTTGTCCAGTGTCTCGCGCCACTCGGCGACGGGATCGGAGTCGGCGACGACTCCGCCGCCCGTGTGCACGTAGGCGCGGCCTCCGGCCAGCAGGATCGTGCGGATGACGACGCAGAGATCGGCTCCCCCACGCGCGTCGAGGTACCCGATCGCGCCGGAGTAGACGCCGCGTCGCACCGGCTCGAGCCCGTCCAGGATCCGCATCGCGGCCAGCTTGGGGGCCCCGGTCATTGAACCTGGCGGAAAGGTCGCGCGCAGGAGGTCCACGACGTCGCGGTCGGCGCGCAGCCGCCCGCGGATCGTCGATACCATCTGAAACACCGAGGCATAGGCCTCGACCGCGAAGAGCTCCGACACCTCCACGCTGCCCGTCTCGCACACGCGCCCGAGGTCGTTGCGTACGAGGTCGACGATCATCACGTTCTCCGCCCGATCCTTCCCCGAGAGCTCGAGCTCGCGCCGCAGCAGCGCGTCTTCGGCCTCGTGTCGGCCGCGAGGTCTCGTGCCCTTGATCGGACGGCTCTCGACGCGGCGGTCCGCAACCAGGCGCAAGAAGCGCTCCGGCGAGCTGCCTACGATGGCGACCTCGGGCAACTCGAAGTAGCTCGCGAAGGGCGCCGGGTTCGACCGGCGCACGCGCCGGTAGAGGCTCCAGGGGTCGGCGTGCGCCTCCCGGCCGATGCGGTGGGTGAGGCAGACCTGGTACGCGTTGCCGGCTTCGATCTCCTCCTTCGCGCGATCGACGGCCTTGAGGTACGTGCTCCGGTCGACGACATCGAGCGGGGCCGCTCCGCATCGCGGCTCCGCCGCGCGCCGCGCCCGCGAAACCCGGCGCGAGAGCGGCGGCGCCAGGATCCGACGGCACAGCCCCTCCGAGGCCCGGGCAGCGGCTGCGCGCGCAAGGCGCTCGTTTTCGCCGAAGCCGAGTCCAATCGCGCAGAGCCGCCCCTGCCCGTGGTCGAAGGCGAGCAGCCGGTCCACGAACAGGAGCACCAGGTCGGGCAGGCCGAGATCGTCGCGACCGCGCAGGCCGACCGGTTCGATGCACTCGGCGAGCTCGTAGCCCAGGTAGCCGACGGCGCCGCCCGCGAACGGGAAGGGAACGTCGCACGCGGCCGACGGGCGGGGCGGCAGCAGCGACCGCAGCCACTCCAGCGGATCGCCGTCCGCGGCCGTCCGCCCCGGCCGAAGACCCGGGCGGACGGCGCGGCGACACTCGATCTCGACGCGCGTTCCTCGGGCGCGCAGCACGGCGTAGGGATCGGCGCCGGCGAAGGAGAAACGTCCGATGCGCCCGCCGCTGAGCGCGCTGTCCAGCAGCCAGGGGTAGGGGTCTTCGCGCAGTCGCTCGAATGCGGCAAGCGGACCGGCCGGCCACGGGAGTTCACGACAGGCGAGGACGCTGCGTCCCGGGAGGTCGAGCACGATCGGGGTCTCCAGAGGCGCGCGAGCGTACCCCACGCACCCGCTTGCGTCAGACTCCGCGCCCGCGGACGCGAATCGATGGGCTAAGCTCCCAGCCGTGAAGCGGCGCTGTTTCTACCACGCGGGCTGCCCCGACGGTTTCGGCGCGGCGTGGTCGGTGTGGCAGGCCTGGGGAGGCGCGGCTCGCTACGTCGCACAGAGTCATGA
>JAOTUO010000467.1 GCA_029863845.1 Myxococcales bacterium | reverse complement strand
GGCGAACGTCTTCGCGATGATCGACCTGGAGGTGCGGCACATTCTCGTCCCGCGCGTCGACGTCGACTACCTCTCGCTGCAGCAGGCGCCCGAGGAGAGCCTGAGGATCGTGCGGGAGAGCGGCCACTCGCGGTTTCCGCTCTGCGAAGTCGGGCTGGACAGCGTGATCGGACTCGTCCACGCCAAGGAGGTGCTGGGGAAGGCGGCGGCCGGCCAGGCCGTCGACCTGCGCGCGCTCGCCCGACGCCCGCTCTTCGTGCCCGACACGCAACCGCTGGCGCGCTTGATCGCGCGCATGCAGCGTTCCCGGAACCACTGCGCCGTGGTCGTCGACGAGCACGGGACCGCCGTGGGGCTCGCCTTTCTCGAGGACGCCATCGAGGAGATCCTGGGTCCGATCGGGGACGAGTTCGACGAGCCGGAAGCCACGGTGCGGAGCGCGGGCGGCGACGTGCTGGAGCTGCCGGGCTCGCTGGCGCTGCCGGAGGCCGCAGAGCGGCTCGGCGCCGACGACCTCGGCGACGAGTCGGACACGATCGGCGGACACGTGGTGGCCTGCCTGGGGCGTCTGGCCCGGCCCGGCGACGAGCTGCCGATCGGACGCTACCGGCTCACGGTCGAGGAGGTGAAGCGGCGCCGGATCGTGCGGCTGCACGCCACGCCTCTCGCGGGTGACGCCAAGTCGCGGCTTGTCCCGCCTCCCAAGCCGGAGGCATGACGCCAGCCAGAACGGGTCTTGCCGGGGACCCGATGGATGGGGGGATACTGCATCGGCTGCCCTGCTGAAGCGGTTCAGCAGCTCCTGCTCGTGCCCGAGCACTCGCGCGTGACGGGGGTTGTGTCTTTTTGACGATATCGTCATGATTCGGGAGCGCGCCAGGAGGACCGTTTCGTGCCTCCCGAAGAACGGCTCAGGGAAGATGGAAGGTCGCTGCGTCGACTCCAGACGCGGCGGCAGCTGCTCGACGCGACGCGCAAGATCATCGCGCGCAGGGGGGGCATCGAGGCGGTTCCCATCGAGGAGATCGCCGAGGCGGCCGGTGTCTCCACCGGTTCGTTCCACAACCACTTCACTTCGAAGGACGAGCTGTTTGGCGCGGCGGTGATCGAGGCGGCCTGGCTGCACGCGGCGCGGCTCGAGGAGTGGCTGGCGGAGGTCGAGGATCCAGCGGAGTCCGTCGCCGCCGGAACCCGCCTTACCGTCCGCATGGTGCGCGAGGACCCCATCTGGGGGGCGGTTGCGGTGCGCACCGGCGTCTACCTCGATGGACTGTGGGCCGCCCTGCGCGACCTCCTCGAGGACGACCTGCGGCGCGGCGTCGAATCGCAGCGTTTCCAGCCCCGGAACATCGACACCCTGCTCTTCGTGATTGCGGGGGCGACCTCGGGCGTGATGATGGGCACGCTGGGGGGCGAGCTCCCGGAAGACGCCGACAGCGTGCTGGCCGGGCAGATGCTGCAGCTGCTCGGCGTGCCGGAGCGTGAAGCGCGCGAGATCGCGCGCCGCCCGCTGCCCGGCGAGGGACGGACGCGGGCGGCAGCCGACGCCAAGGGCTCCAGAACAACCGTGAAGCAAGGGGACCAAGATGAGTGACCGGTCAGACATCCCGAACGGATCGAAGCGCCAGGTCGCGATGGTCTTCGATCTGAACAAGTGCATGGGGTGTCAGAGCTGCAGCGTGGCGTGCAAGCAGCTGTGGACGCGCGGCGAAGGCGAGGAGCAGCAGTGGTGGTGCAGCGTCAACACCCAGCCGGGACGCGGCGTTCCGCGCGACTGGGAGCAGATGGGCGGCGGCTACCGCGACGGCAAGCTCGTGCTCGGCAGCAAGCCCACGCTCGAGGAGTTCGGCGGCGGCTGGCGCTTCAACAAGCAAGAGGTCTTCTTCGGCGGCAAGGGCCCGGCCGCGCCCCTGCGGCCCCGCACGGCGGAGGGCACGCCCCCGACCTGGGGTCCGAACTGGGACGAAGACCAGGGCGCCGGGGAGTTCCCGAACTCGTACTACTTCTACCTT
>JAOTUO010000466.1 GCA_029863845.1 Myxococcales bacterium | reverse complement strand
CGAGTGCCCGACCAGGTGGACGCGATCCGTCTCCGCCTGGCGCCGCACCGCCTCGAGCAGCGCGGGGCAGTCGAGGTCGAGGTGCGTCTTCAGGCTCCAGGACTGGGAGCGATCGACCCGGCTGTCGCCGTGACCGCGTAGCTCGCCCAGGAAGACCCGGGCTCCACGCTCGAGCAGCGCCCGGGGCATCGGCCCGAGCGTGAAGGCCTTCCGATTCTGGGCGAAGCCGTGGAGCAGCAGGAACGCGATGTCGCTCGGCCGCGGTCCCCGCTTCGGGTGGTGCACCTCGGTGAGCGCGAGCCGCTGGCCGTCCTCGGCAGCCGCGAAGCGGACGTGCTCGTGGAGTGCAAGCGCGCCGCCGTGGACCTTCGCTTCCGCTGCGAGGGGTCGCATGTGCCGGATTCTACCGGGATGGGTCGGGGACGTCCCCGCTGTCGCCCCGCCGACAGACGGGGCGGAGCGGCACGCCGCGCTCCGCCGGGCGCGCGGCGTGCTACCAGATGGGGTCGTGACCACCGGCATGCGCGAAGACTCCATCGACCGCCTGGCTCGTCTCTTCCTGGAGCATCCCGCATGGGTGACGGCGGCGCGTCGCCTTGCGCCCCAGGCCACGAGCACGGTCTACTTCGCCCATCGCCCTGGAGAGCCCTGGCGCCTCGAGCACCGCGAGGGCCGGACGCGTCTGCTTCCGGGTGCGGCGGCGGACCCGGACTTCGTGTTCCGCTTCGCGGCGACGTCGGCTGAGCGTCTCGAGACGGTCCGGGGCGGCATCGGTGATTTCGCCGTCGCGCTCTTCACGCTCATCACCGAAGAGGATCCCGAGGCACGCGTGGACTTCCGCATCGTCGCCGGCTTTCCGCGGCTCGTGCGCCGCGGATACCTCGGGCTGCTCGTGGCCGCGGGTCCCCGCGTCGTGGCCTTCGGAGCCTCCCACGGCATCCGAACGCTCGCCGCGCTGCGGCGCTTCGCGGCGCAACGGCGCGCGGGCACTCCCGAACCCTGGGAGGTCGAAGACGGGGAGACTGCGCTACGGACATGAGGGTGGAGGAGATGACGCGTGCAACGATCCGGATGCCCGAGGCGGTCACCTTCGACTGCTGGAACACTCTGCTGTACGAGGCGAACTGGGAGGTGGCGCACGCCCGGCGCGTGACGGCCCTCGTGGAGGCCGCGGGCGAGGCCGGATGCGTGGTGTCGCGCGACGCCGCGGTCCGGGCTTTCGACGCCGCCTGGGAGCGGCACGTGCGGATCTGGGCCGAGGGCGCCAACACGGGCGCCCGCGAGGTGGCCCTGTGGGGGCTGGCGGAGCTCGGCCTCCGGGAGCCGCACCCGGCGCTCGAGCACCTGGTTCACGTGTACGAGGAGGCCTCGCACTCCAGCGTGGTGGCTGCGCTCGAAGGCGCCCGCGACACGCTCGCGGCGCTCGCCGCTGCCGGCGTCCCCCGGGCCCTCGTGTGCGACACCGGTCTCACGCCCGGACGCGTGGTGCGGCGACACCTCGACCGCGTCGGGCTGCTCTCGCTGCTCGACGTCCAGGTCTTCTCGGACGAGGTGGGCGTTCCCAAGCCCGATCGTCGCGTCTTCCGGGCAGCGCTCGACCCGCTCGGCGTCGATCCCCAAGGCGCCCTCCACGTGGGCGACCTGCGTCGGACGGACGTCGCCGGCGCCCGGGCGCTCGGCATGCGGTCGGTGCGCATCCGCGAGCTGCACGACGACGCGAGCGACCTTCCGGATGCCGATTTCGTCGTCGCCTCGCACGCCGAGCTGTGCGCGCTGCTCGCGCTCGATGGCGCCATGGCGTCCCCGGCTTGAAGAGGGCGCGGCGGCCACGCGCTGCACACGTGTGTAAGGGTTTCGAGGAAAGGAGCGTGGACGACATCATCGATGTGCACGGCCACCTGGGCGACATCCTGTACATGGGCGGCGGCCGGCTGATCGACCGGCGCGGCGTGACCCGGCAGCCGGTCTTCGACCCCACGGCGCGCTCGGAGGCGATGCTGCATCGCGATCCGCTCGG
>JAOTUO010000171.1 GCA_029863845.1 Myxococcales bacterium | reverse complement strand
GACCAGCGAGCACCTCTACCTGCGCGCGGGCGACGACTACTTCGAGTCCCCAGGCGGGCACATCCGCATCTTCCGCCCGCGCCAGCTGGCGCGGGGCCTCGCCGACGCGGGCCTCGCCACGGTCGGGGTCGGTTTCGCCCACGCCCTGCACACGCCCTACTGGGTGCTGCGCTCCATCGTCGGGCTCCCGCGTGCCGACCAGAGCGGGCTGGTCGGCGCCTACCGGCACTTCCTCATCCGCGCCGCCGGATCGCGTGCGCTGACCGCGCTGGAGCGGGTGCTCAACTACTGCTTTCCGAAGAGCCTGATTCTATACGCGGAAAAGCGTCACAAGCAGCCGGCGCCGGTCCACTGACGTGGCGGGCCGACCGCTGCGCGTCTGCTTCGTCGCCTATCGGGGCAACATGCGCTGCGGCGGGCAGGGTGTCTACCTGTGGCACCTGGCGCGGCAGCTGTGCGCTCTCGGGCACCGCGTCGACGTCTTGGTGGGACCGCCCTACCCCGACCCCATGCCCTTCGCACACCGCGTCGAGGAGCTTCCCAATCAGCAGTTCTGGGCGAAGTGGTTCGCGCGCGATCGGCGGGCGCTGCTGCCGCACCCGAGCCCGCTTCGGGTCTTCGAGCCGCTGAACTTCTACGAGCTGTGCGCGAGCTATCTGGGCTTCCTGCCGGAGCCCTTCGCCTTCAGCCTGCGCGCCTTCGGCGCGCTGGCGCACCACGTCCGCCGGGGCGACCGCTACGACCTGGTCCACGACGTGCAGTGCCTCGGGTACGGGATCCTGGGGATCCGCGCCCTCGGCGTTCCGGTGGTGACCACGGTGCACCACCCGCTCAGCGTCGACCGCCGCGCCTCCTTCGTCCGCGACCGCAGCTTCCGGGACGCGATCGGAACCATGACCTTCTACCCGATCGGCATGCAGTCGTGGGTGGCGCGCCGGGTCGATCGGGTCTTCACGTCGTCGGCTGCCAGCGCTCGGCAGATTGCCGATGACTTCGGTGTGCCCGGCGACCGCATCGCCATGGTCGCCAACGGGGTCGCCACCGACGTCTACCGTCCGGACCCGAGCGTCGAGCGCAGCGACGCGGAGATCCTGTGCGTGGGCCGGGCCTCGGATCCCAACAAGGGGATCGGCACGCTGATCGAGGCGCTCGCGCTGCTGCCGAAGCGTGCGCGGCTGACGCTGGTGGACGACGACCACCCCGACAACCCGGCGCGCAAGCGCGCCGCCGAACTCGGTTGCGCCGACCGCCTCCACATCGCGGGTCGGGTCCCGACCGACGCGCTCGTCCACCTGTACCGGCGCGCGACGCTCGTCGCCGTGCCCTCGCGCTACGAGGGCTTCGGGCTCCCGGCGGCGGAGGCGATGGCCTGTGGAACGCCCGTGGTCGCCACCGCGGCCGGCGCGCTCCCGGAGGTCGTCGGCGTCGGCGGGGGCGGCGTGCTGGTGCCGCCGGACCGCCCCGAGGCCCTGGCCAAGGGCATCGCGACGCTGCTGGAGCAGCCGGAGGCCCGCGCGGAGCTGGGCGCGCGCGGCCGCGATCGCGTGGTCGCCGCCTACGCCTGGCCGCGCGTCGCGGAGGCGACGGCGGCGGTCTACGCGGACGTCGTCGAGGAATTCCGCCGGGCTCACCCTTCCCGAGGCTGAGGCGGCCGGGCCCGGGGCCGCGGACGACCCCGCAGCGAAATCGAGCGCAGGCCAATCCAATCTTCGCAAGGCGGCGCAGCCGCCGCGCAGTGAGCCGAAGGCGAACGAAGCCCCAATCCGGGGTGGACGAGCCAGTCGCGGAGGGGTCGTCGGCGGCCCCGGGCCCTGTAACGAGCCATTCGCGGAGGGATCGCCCGCGCTCCCGGCCGCCGGGTCACGCCGCGCGGGGGGGGCCGGCCAGGACGACGACGTCGGACAGCGACGGAAAGCGGCGGGCGATCGCGTCGAGCGCGAGGAGCGAAGCGCGGGCGGCGGACTCCGGCAGGCGACCGACCGATCGGGTCCACCCGGGCAGCCCCCAGGCGAGGGAGATGCCCTCGACCACCTCCAGCTCGAGGACCGCCGAGGCCTGCTCCCGCATCAGGTCGAGGTCGTAGCGCGTGAAGTGGTCCTGCGGCACATCGTAATGGCGGCGGCCGCGGCGCGGCGGACGACCCAGCCACTGCTCCCACAGCCCGTCGAAGGCACGGGCCCAGCGACACGAGAGCGAATCGAAGTTCGCGATCGCCAGGACGACGCGGCCGTCGGGGCGGGTCACGCGGGCCATCTCGGCGATCGCGCGCGTCGGTCGATCGAAGTGATCGATCGCGCCCTTGCAGATCACCGCGTCGAAGCTCCGACTCGCGAAGGGGAGGCCGTCGGCCCACCCCCGTACCCAGGCCGGAAGCGGCCCGTCGCACTTGCCGGCCTCGAGAGCGGCCAGGGCCGTCATGCGCGCCGAGGGCTCGGCGCCCACCACCCACGCGCCGCGCCGGGCCAGCGCGATCGCGTCCTGACCGAATCCGCTCGCCACGTCGAGGATGCGGCGTCCGGGGCCCGGCCGGGCGAGGCCTAGCGTGCGATCGGTCATGCGCGCGAACAGGAACTCGCTGTCCCGGGTGGTTCCGGTCGGGATCACGTCGCGCATGTCGCGGTCGAGGTCCACCACCCGCACGCCGGGCAGCCTAGCAACCCCGAGGGTATCTTCTGCGTTGGTATGGCGGAGACGGTCTCGGCAGCCGGCAGGTCCCTGTCGCGTTCCGTATTCGAAGCAGGGGCGACGACCCTCGACCGGCTTTCGTCCTTTCGCGTCACCTACGCCGCCATCTTCGCCTACGTGCTGCTCTGCGTGGCGAGCGTGATGGGCGCCGATGCGTTGCTGTCGAGCCACTTCGAGAAGGCCGTCGCAGCGGCCATTCGCGTCCGACCGACCGAGGGTCCGATCGTGCCGCAGATCCAGGAGAGGGTCAGCCGGGCCGTCCACGACTCGGCCTGGGTGACGATCGGCCGCGTGCGCATAAACGCGTTCGTCCTCGGTGCCGACGGGACCCCCCTCTACGCCGGCCTGCGCGCGATTCCGCCGCCTCCGGACTCCAACCCGAGCTCCTGGCTGTCGGAGGCCAATCGTCTGCTGCCGGCCAGCGCCGAGGTGGTGTCCTCCGTGCCCCTCGACTCGGTGCTCGCCGTCGCGATCTTCATCGCCTACGGCGCCGTGCTGATCCAGGGGCTGTTCCTCTACAACCGGGCCGTCGCCCGCGGCGAGGAGGCGCGATTGCGCGCCGCGATCCTGACCCGCGACACCTCGGCGTCCCGCGCCGCGTCGATCCAGGCCGAGCTCGACCGCGTGCGGCAGCGGCTGCGCGACGTCGAGCCCAGCGAGCAGTCGCACGTGCAGGAGATCCTGACGCTCCAGAAGGAGCGGGAAGGCCTTCGGCGCAAGCTCGACGACCTCGCGGAGCGCGAGGCGGAGCTGCGCACATCGGCCTCCCGCGCCACCGAGCTGGAAGAGGAGCGCCACGCGCTCGAAGAGCTCCTCGACGAGGCGACGGAGGACCTCGGCCAGAAGGAGGAGGAGATCCAGTCCCTCCAGGACCGGCTGAAGCGCGCCACGCGGTCCGCACCCAGCAGCCGGGGTCGCGCCGCCGACCAGCTGGCGCGCCGCATGCGCACCCTCTACAAGAACCTCGAGATCGACGACCGCGCGATCCAGGACATGGTGGCCCTGCGGGACGAAACGATGAAGCTCAAAGCCGAAGAAGGGATCAAGCGTCTGGTCGAGGATCCGGACAGCGTGGCGGTCCGGCGCAAGGTCGGCGGCCTGCCGCCGCACCTGTCGATCTTCGAGCTCGGCTTCGCCGGAAAGGGTCGCATCTACTACACGCGCGGCCGGCAGCACCGATTCCGGGTGCTGTCGATCGGCGCGAAGAACACACAGAAGACCGACCTGGATTACCTGAGCCGCCTGCCGGCGGAGTAGCGACGCCTACGGCAGCACGCGCCGCAGCGTCTCCTTGAGCTTCGCATCGTCCCAGGGCTTCGTAATGAGCGCGCGGACGCCCAGATGCTCGAGCTCCGCGGAGGGAATCGCCTCGGTCCAGCCGGTGATCAGCAGACGCACCGCCTCGGGCCGGCTCCGCGCCGCCCGCTCCAGGAACTGCAGGCCGCTCATGCCCGGCATCTTCTGATCGGTGAGGATCGCGTCGACCCGTCGCACTTCGAGCTCGCGCAGCGCGTCTTCGGCCCGCTCGAAGGTGAGGATCTCGTAGCCCTCGCGTCGCAGCGCCCGCCGCAAGGCCGACAGGATGCGCGCCTCGTCGTCGACGATGAGCAGGCAGGGAGCAGGGGCTTCAGAGGGATCCATCGAGATCGGCCTCCCGCTCACGGGGCAGAAACACGTGGAAGGTCGTGCCCTGCCCGACTCCGCTCTCCACCGTCAGCGTCCCGCCGTGGCGCCGCACGATGCTGTAGGAGGTGGAGAGGCCGAGTCCCGTGCCGGAGCCCACCTTCTTGGTCGTGAAGAAGGGGTCGAAGATGCGATCGAGGTTCTCCGGCGCGATGCCGACGCCGGTGTCCGACACCGAGATCCGGATGCCGCCGTCGCGCACGCCGGACTGCAGGCGGATGCGACCCGTCTCACCGCTCTGCCCGACGCTCTCTTCGATGGCCTGGAACGCGTTCACCAGCAGGTTCATGAAGACCTGCTTCAGCTGCATCGGCAGGCAGTAGATGCTGGGGACGTCACCGTAGTCCTTCTCGAGGACGGCGAGGTGCTTCATCATCGGCCAGACGATGTTGGCCGTGGAGTCCAGGCACTGGTTGACGTTCGCCAGGACTCTCTCGCCGGTCTCGTGATGCGAGAAGTCGCGCAGGTCCTGGACGATGTGGCGGATCCGCTCGGATCCCTCCTGCGACTCGCGAATGGCCGTTTCGAGGTCGGTGAGGAGAAACGGAACGTCGACCTCGTCGGCGAGTGCGGCCAGCCCCTCCGCGGCGCGGCTCACGTCCTGCGCGCTCCCCCGGGCGATCGCCTTCTGGAGCGCCTCCAGGTCGCGCCACACCCGGCGCAGGTCGGCGAGGTATTCCGCCATCTGGAACAGGTTGGCGTGTATGAAGCCCATCGGATTGTTGATCTCGTGGGCCACGCCCGCCGCGAGCTGCCCGATCGAGGCCATCTTCTCCGTCTGGAGCACCTGGTTCCGGAGCTGGCTGATCTCGCTCAGGTCCTGGAAGATCGCAACGGCGCCGCACTTGGCTCCGTCCGTATCGAAGATGGGCGCGCAGGAGATCCCGATGGGGACCACCGTACCGTCCGCCCGGGTGATGGCGCTCTCGGTGCCCTTGAAGCGCACCTCTTCACGGAGGGTCCGGGTGACGAGGCCGATCTCGCTGCCGGCCGCCTTGAACCAGTCCGACACGGACTGCCCCCGAAGCTCGTGGGCGCGCCGGCCCAGGATGTCTTCCGCGGGCGGATTGCAGGAAGTGATTCGGGCCTCTGCGTCGACGACGAGAACCGCGCTGTTCATGTTCTGGAGGATGTTCTCGTTCGTGCGTTCGAGGTCGCGGATGCGCCGTTCGGCGGAGCCCCGATCCCGAATCGCGCGCCAGCGCCGGATCTGCTCGGCGGCGATGACCGGCAGGACGTCCGCGTACCCCGCCTTCGCGGAGACGCAATCCGCCGCTCCCCGCCGGAAGGCCTCGAGCGCCGTTTCGTCGTCGCCCTCGGCATCGAGGACGACGACAGGCGGCCCTCCGCAGCGGTAGGCGTCGAGGACGCGGTCGCACTCGAGACCGAGCGCGTGATCGACCACGACCAGATCGACCTCGGCGGCCCGGCAGCGGGCGGCGCAGGCCTCCGCGTCCGCCACCACGTCGATCGCGGCCTCGGTGCCCAACCGCTCCAGGGCCTCGACGGCGCCGGGCGAGCGGCCCGGAGCCGGCTCTGCCGGCTGCACGACGACGATCCGCACCACGGACTTCTCAGCTCCCGAGCGCGTCACGAATTGCGATGTAGGGGGTGCCACGACTCTACCGGATCGAGCGCGCGCGGCCACCCCTGCGGCGCGAATCGCACTTGGCGAGCTTGCGGTAGAAGGTGCTCCGACCGATTCCCAGGCTCCGGGCGGCCGCGTTGGCATCGCCGCCGCTCTCCTGCAGGGCGCGCTCGAGGGCGGAGCGCTCGTAGGCGTCGAGCGAGAGCGGGATCCCCGCCAGCTGCGGTGAGCCGACCGGCGCCGGGGCCGAATACGCCTTGCGAAGATCGGCCGCGCGCAGCTTCGGGCCCGGAGCGAGGGCGAGGGCCGACTCCACGGCGTTCTCCAGCTCGCGCACGTTTCCGGGCCACTCGCGCGCGACCAGGAGCGCGAGGGCCTCTTCCTCGATTCCGTTCACGGAGGCGCGCGAACCGTGCTTTTCGAGGAAGTGGTGCACCAGCAGGGGAATGTCCTCACGCCGCTCGCGCAGCGACGGGATCTCGATGCGAACGACGTTTAGGCGGTAGAAGAGATCCGGGCGAAAGCGCCCGTCGGCGATCATTTCGGCGAGGTCGCGGTGCGTGGCCGAGATGACCCGGAGATCGACGGGAACCGTGGAGGCGGCGCCCACGGGACGCACCTCCTTGTGCTGCAGCGCCCGCAGCAGCTTGGCCTGGACGTGGGGGGGGATCTCGCCGACCTCGTCCAGAAAGAGCGTCCCGCGATCCGCCATGCGGAAGAGCCCGGGCGCGGCGCCCACGGCCCCGGTGAACGCCCCCTTCTCGTGGCCGAAGAGCTCGCTCTCGATGATCGTCTCCGGGAGCGCCCCGCAATCCACGGGAATGAGCTCGCCGGACGCACGCGGGCTCGCGGCGTGCAGCGCGCGGGCGACGAGCTCCTTGCCGGTTCCGCTCTCGCCCTGGATCAGGACGTGGCTCTCGTTGTGGCGAAGGCTCTGGATCGTGCGCGCCAGCACCCGCATCTTCGGGGAGCTGCCCACGAGATCCGGGGCCGACGAGCGGGCCCGCAGCTCCTCTTCGAGCTGCCGGTTGCGGCAGACGAGGCGGCGGCGCTCGATCGCTTTTCCCACCGTGGTG
Organism: Myxococcales bacterium; assembly: GCA_029863845.1. Classification (GTDB taxonomy): domain Bacteria; phylum Myxococcota_A; class UBA9160; order UBA9160; family SMWR01; genus JACZXC01. Next base: position 2,000 of record JAOTUO010000171.1, on the reverse strand, counting down.
CGGACCCGGTGCACATCGTCGAAGGGCTTGGCCAGGTAGTCGAAGGCGCCGCGGCGAATGCAGCGCACCGCGCTCTCGATGCTCGCGTGCCCGGTCATCACGATCACCTCGACCTCGGGCCGCTCCCGCTTCCAGCGCTCCAACAGCTCGAATCCGCTGGCGTCTCCCAGGAACAGGTCCAGCAGCACGACGTCGAGGCTCGGATCGGCGAGGGCGGCCTCCGCCGCTTGCGGCGACTCCGCGGTCCGGATCTCGTGACCGGCGCCCTCGAGGATGCGCCGCAGGGATCGCAGCAACAGGCGCTCGTCGTCCACCAGCAGCACGAGCCCCGGAGTGGGGTTGTCGAGGCGGGTCGCGCCATCGGAGGCTTCGGAGATCGCGCCAGGGGAGACCATGCCCCCCTATCGGTCTCGAAATCGGGACGCTTGAACGTTGGGTCACTCCCGCCTACCATTCGATGGCCCCCCTCCGCTGAGCGGAGGATTCCCCGCTGCGAAATTCCACCGTCCTCGTCGTCGACGACGAGGAGCTCTATCGGCGAGCCCTGGAGCGGATCCTCTCCCGCGTGGGGTACAGCGTTCTGAGCGCTCGGGACGCGACGGACGCGCTGGCGATCGTGTCGGAGCAGCACGTCGACCTCGTGCTCGCCGACATCAAGATGCCCGGGATCAACGGCCTCGAGCTCGTGCGGCAGGTCCACGAGTTCGCGCCGGATCTCCCCTGCATCGTGGTCACCGGTTACGGGAGCGCCGAGCACTCCGTCGAAGCGCTGCGGGCCGGAGCCTTCTGGTACCTCGAGAAGCCCTTCGAACAGGGGCACCTGGACGTGGTGCGGCGGCTCGTGGAGCAGGCCATCGAGGTTGGGCGGCTCAAGACGGAGAATCGCATCCTCCAGAGCCAGCTCCAGGCGAAGTACCGCTTCTCGAACATCGTGGGCAACAGCGCCGCGCTGCGGAACGTGCTGGACATCGTCTCCAAGGTCGCCGACGCCGACAGCACCGTCCTGGTCACCGGCGAGAGCGGGACCGGGAAGGAGCTCATCGCGCGCGCGATCCACTTCAACAGCCGCCGAGCCGGACGCATGTTCGTCACCGTGAACTGCGGCGCGATCCCCGAGCACCTGCTCGAGTCCGAGCTCTTCGGACACGTTCGCGGGGCCTTCACCAACGCCGTCAACCATCGCGAGGGCCGTTTCACCCTGGCGAACGAGGGCACGATCTTCCTCGACGAGATCGGCGACATGAGCCCCAGTCTCCAGGTGAAGCTGCTCCGCGTCCTTCAGGACGGGACCTTCGAGCCGGTGGGATCGTCGCATTCCATGACCGTCGACGTTCGAGTGATCGCGGCCACCAATCAGAACCTGGAGGAGGCGATCCGGGAGCGGCGCTTCCGCGAGGATCTGTACTTCCGCCTCAACGTGATCCCGATCGAAGTGCCGCCGCTGCGGGAGCGACCGGACGACATCCCCGTCCTCGTAAGCCACTTCCTCGAAGTCGCGAGCCAGGAGCAGGGCGGCACGGTCGAGGACATCTCACAGGAGGCGCTGGAGCTGCTGTGCGCCCATTCGTGGCCCGGCAACGTTCGCGAGATCGAAAACCTGATGGAGCGCCTCGTGATCCTGGGCAGCGGCGGCGAAATCCAGGCGAAGGACCTTCCGCCGCCCTTCCACCAGCCCGCAGCGCAACGCCCCAGCGCGCCCGTGATTCCGCCCTCGGGCCTGTCGTTCCGGGACACGGTCGACGACTTCGAGGCGAATCTCATCCGGCAGGCCCTCGAGCAGACCCAGTGGAACAAGAATCGTGCCGCCCAGCTCCTCCGCATGAACCGCACCACGCTGCTCGAGAAGATCAAGAAGAAAGGCCTGGATCAGCCCGAACGCTGAACGAGCAAGGCGGCTTGGCCGCCGCGCAGCGAGCCGCAGGCGAGCGGAGCTTCAGTAGGCAAGGCGGCTTGGCCGCCGCGCAGCGAGCCGCAGGCGAGCGGAGCTTCAGTAGGCAAGG
>JAOTUO010000170.1 GCA_029863845.1 Myxococcales bacterium | reverse complement strand
GGCGTCCGGCTTCAGGGCTTCGATCGTCTGCGTCACGCGTCGTAGCGGGACCAGCAGCGAGTGACGGACGATCGCGAACACGATCACCGAGAAGACAGCCGAGCCGAGGATGACGGCGACCACCAGGTCGACGATGAGCCGGACGGACTCGCGCTTCATGGGAGACAGGTCGAAGCGCATCTCGGCGAGCCAGACGCTGCCGTCGCGGTCGAGGATGGGGGGCGCGACGTAGGTGAGCTCGGTGCCGTCGAGGTGGCTCGACCCGGGCGCCGCCGTCGCCCCGGCCTCGCCCCCTCCGCGCTGCTGCCGGACCCGGATCTCGAGGTCGGCCATTCCCTGGAACCGGTTGACCAGGTCCCGCGTGTCTTCGCCCGCGAGGATCGCCTGACTGATCGCAACGTGGACGACACTCGCGAGGTGGTGGGCGTGGACCGTGGCGTTGCGGATGTCGCGCTGGTAGAGGCGGTAGGGCAGGATGGCGAGCACCCCGGCCACGGCTGCGGCCGCGATCACGGCCAGCACCTGGAGCAGGCGGATCTCGGTGCTGTGGGACTTCGGCACGGCGACCCTCCGGCGACAGGCCGCGAGCGTCGTCCCTCAGAACTCGGACGTCAAGTTCACGGTCACCCGCTGCTTCACGATCTCGCCTTCGTCTTGCGCCGGGCGGCAGGGCGTCGCCCGGAGGCCTCCACGGCGCGCTCCAGTCGGCGCAGCAGCGCCAGCAACTCGCGGCGCGCGCGGGTGTTCAGCTTGCGCCAGTTGCGCTCGCCGCGGGCCTCGAGTCTTCCCAGCTGATGGCTCGCGTAGCGCAGCAGGCGGGCGGCCTGGCGCCGGTACCTGGCCTGGGCGCGCTCGACCTGTCGCTCCAGCTGATTGAGGTCCGACCGAACGCGTCGCTGGAAGTCTCGAAGCGTCGGCGGAAGTTCCCGTTCGAGCCGAGCGAGGGCCGCGTGCCCCCGGGCCGCGACCTTGCTGCGCGGAGTCTTCTTGCTTGCCGCCTGCTTGCGCGGGGCCTTCTTGCGCAAGGCCTTCTTGCGCACGACCTGCTTGCGTGCCGCCATCGTCTTCGTTCCTCCCTGGCTCCCAGTGCCCTCGCGTCCCGACGCGTTGACCTGGGGGTAGCGTCCGGTTCCTTCGCCTGCCCGCTCGCCCCAGACCGGCATCTTGCGGGTTCCAGGGGCGCCGCGTGGAAGCGAGCCTCGACCACTTCGCAATCTCACCGGTCGGGAAGCCGCCGTCGCGCCGAGCCGCGACCCGGCCTCGAGTCCCGAGCCGGACCTCCGCGGAACAGAAGCACGAGGCGTGCCAGACACGTGCGGGCCGCCAAGGTACCGAACGGCTCCGAGTGCGGAGCTATTCCCCATCCATCAGCCGGTCGTGCGGCGTCCTGCCCCGACCGGACGCTCGACCGACCGACCTCGGGCCTCTACCGCTGGCACGTCGCTTGCGAGGGTCCCGGGGGGCAGGACCCCGCGAGGAGACCGCGACGATGGCTGACTTCCTGAGCGCCTACTCCGTCCAGCAGTGGCTCGAATCGGCGCCCCAGGGGTATCTGAAGGAGACCGAGTTCGGCCACGCGCCGGGCGAGCGGGAGCCCGACCTGCTCCTGAGCGACAAGGTGCTGAACGAGCAGGCGATTCGGACGACGGTGCAGCTCGTGGTGGGCGAGCGTTGCGCGTTGGCGGCCTCGTCGGGGCTGATCAACGCGGCCCCGGACGATGGGAGCAAGCGCTTCCTGGCGACCCAGACCCTGGACGAGGCGCGCCACGTCGAGATCTTCACCCAGCGCCTCTACGAGCTGGGCGTCTCGCAGGCCGAGCTCGAGAACGTGCTCGAGGCCCACGCGAACCCCAACCTCGTGAAGTTCGCCGAGGTGCTGCTGGAGAAGGTCGACAAGAAGGACTTCGTCGCAGGCGTCGTCGGTCAGAACATCGTGCTCGAGGGCATGGCGTTCAACGTCTTCGAGATGCTCAAGGCGGCGAACGACGAGCTCAACCCCAAGTTCGCACACACCCTCTCCGGCACGATTGCCGACGAGCGCCGGCACGTGGGCTTCGGCGAGAACCGGATCGGCTCGCTGATTCGGGAGAACCCCGAGCGGAAGCCGGACGTCGAGCGCCTGCAGAAGGAGATGTCGTACTACATGCTGGCGACCTTCGCCGACACCTTCCGCGACAGGTCGGTCCACGAAGAGATGGCTCGACTGCGCGGCGCAAGCGAAGGCGGATCGGCGCAGTGGCAGGGCGTGAACCTGAACGAGCTGGGACCCGAGCAGATGGAGGCGATCCTCGCCGACACCGTGCTCAAGGAGTTCAAGCTGCGGCTTGAACGGATCGGCATCGAATACCAGACACCGGCGCGGCCCTAGGGGGCCGCCGTGTCGGAGCCGGAAAGCGGGGAGCGGCGCCGCTTCGAGCTCGACGACCGGGGCTTCAACGAGGTCCCGAAGCCGTACCGCCGTTACTACCGGAATTGGGACGGCCGCGGCGACGTCCTGGGCCCGAACGAAGCGCTTTGTCCGGTCTGCAAGATCGTGGTGCGGTCGTCGCGCGAGCTGCGGCCTGGCGACCGACTCTACTGCATGGCTTGCATGACATGGCTCACGGTCGTGGAAGGCGAATCGGGGCGCCTCGAAGCTCGCGTCGTATACTGATGCGGGCTGCGGTGCGGAGGCACCCCGGCCGTCGGGGCGCGCGAATGGAACGGATGGATCCGATGAAGACGGGACTTCGGCATCGCGTGAAGCGCGCGGTCCGGCAGATGTCCGACCAGCACCGGAACATCCGGGCGATCCACCGATCGATCCGAGACGCCCTCCAGCGGGGTGGCGTGAACGACGCGCGCGCGGCCTTCGATCGCCTTCAGAACGCCATGGACGCGCACTTCGCCCTGGAGGACGAGGTCTTCTTCCCGGCGCTCCACGGCCTCCGCCCCGAGTTCGCGGATTCTCTCGAAGCCCTGAGCCACGAGCACGCGGACTTCGCCGTCGTACTGCGGGGTCTGGGCGCCGACCTCGAGGCGTCGGGCGTCGAATCCTTCCAGATCGGATTCGAGGCCTACGCCCGGTCGCTCGCCGCCCACGAGGTTCGCGAGGAGGAGATCGTGGCGACCCTCGTCGAGAGCATCGTCTCGAACGGCTGACGGCTTGAGGCCTCCCAGACGGGATTCAGCCGCCGCCCGCGTCGTCCCGCAGCACGCGTTCGTCCAGCAGGGAGGCCTCCTCGTCGATCATGTCCTCGCGGACCAGCGCCACGAGATCCACGAGGCTGCGCGCGATGATCACGGCCGGTCGGCTCTGGTCCTGGAGGCCCCGCAGCGCGTGCTCGAGCAGCTCGCGTTGCTCCCGGTGATCGCGAGCGAGTTTCTCAGCGCGCGCGTCTCCCCAGACGTCCGAGCGGCGCAGGGCCGGCTCCAGGTTGACGTCTTCCCATTGGATGTGGTCGAGGAGCAGCTTGAGCAGCGTTTCCCCCTCGAGACGCAGAGATCGCAGGCCGCCCCGCTCGCCTTCCAGGACCGGGTGGGCGATCTGCTCCAGCTCGGCCAGCTTGTCCCGCAAGGCGGCGTGCTCGGCCAGAACCTGCTGTCGGACTTCACTGGGCTTCATGGCCCTCTCCACAGGGTTCAGTGTGCCAGAATCGGGCCGCCTCGGCTCCTCCGGATCTCATGGCTTGGCAGATTCGCCAGCATGCTCTACATGAACGGGCGGGAGAAACGTTGATGGTCCGAATCCAGGTGATCCTCGTTGCGGTCGACTTCTCGCCGCACGCAGAGCGGGCGTTGGAGACTGCCGTCGAGCTGGCGAAGGTCTTCGGCGCGAAGGTCCACCTCCTGCACTGCTACCAGATCAATCTGGGGGGCATATCGCCGTACGGTCTGGCTATTCCCGAGACCTTCGACCGGGACGTGCGCGCCGCGGCCCAGCGCAAGCTCGACGAGTGGGGCGAGAAGGTGAGGGCCGAGGGTGTCGAAGTCGAGAGCCACGTGTCCTCGATGTTTCCGGGCATCACGATTCCGGCCACGGCCCAGGAGCTCGGAGCGGATCTGATCGTCATGGGGACGCGGGGCCTCACGGGGCTCAAGCACATCCTGCTGGGGAGCGTTGCCGAGCGGACGATCCGCGTCGCCGCCTGTCCGGTGCTCACCGTCAAGCTTGCCGAGGGGGAGTGACGGCGAGCGCGGCCATGAGGGCCAGGTTGTCCCGGTCGCCCACGACGATCACCCGGTCTCCGGCCTCCAACACCTCGTCGGGCCCGGGCCGCAGCCGGATCGGCTCGTCGCCGCGCTTGATCGCCACGACCGATACGTGAATGCCGCGTCCGGGCAGCTCTCGCAGGGCGACGCTGGCCACCCGGCTACCCTCGGAGAGGGCGACCTCCTCCAGATCGATGGCGGCGCCCGAGCCCGGGGCGGACAGCTCGAGGAACTCGACGACCGCGGGGCGCACGATCGCGTTCGCGATGCGTTGGCCGCCCACCTGGTGCGGCGAGATCACCTGACTGGCGCCGGCGAGCCGCAGGCGGCGGATGCCGGCCGGTGTCTCCGCCCGCGCGTGGATGTCGATCTTTGGATTCGCCTCGCGGGCGAGGAGCGCGACGAAGGTGTTGTCCGAGTCGCTGTTGGTCGCGACGACGAGGGCGCGCGCCCGGTCGATACCGGCTGCTGCGAGAACGTCGTCGTCGAGGGCGGATCCGAGCACGAACAGGTACCCCGACGCATCGCACTCGGCCTGCAGAGTGGGATCGCGATCGATGATGACGAACGGGGTGGAGCTCTGGGTGAGCCGTTCGGCGACCACCTGCCCGAGCCGGCCGAATCCGCAAACGACCACGTGATTCCGGAGCGAATCGATCGTGCGCTTCATGCTTCTCCTCCCCAGGACGTTTCGCAAGCGCCCTTCGATGACGAACTCCGCCAGCGCCACGAAGGCGTAGAAGGCCGTGCCGACGCCGACGGCGATGAAGCATATCGTGAACCAGCGACCCGCTTCGGAAGCCGGTGCCACCTCGCTGAAGCCGACCGTCGAGAGGGTGATCACGGTCATGTACAGGGAGTCGACGAAAGACAGTCCCTCGACCAGCGCGAATCCGATCGTTCCCACCGCCGTGAGAGCGATCAGGGCCCCGCACGCCACCGCAAGGCGGCGGGACGAGGCCCCGTACAGGTGGTCCTCCAAGCGGGTGGACGGTAGACGCGGCATCCTGCCTCACTCCAGGGGCTGTCGTGAGACCTCGTGCCCCGGGCGCTACCCGCTCACCTTCTCCAGCAATCCGACGAGATCGAAAGTGGTGATGATCCCCTGAAGGATCTCGTCCTCGACCACGAGGACGCGGTGGATGCGGTTGCGTCGAAGCGCCCGGGCGATCTCGGGGACGGTGGCGTCGATGCCCACGCACGCGACGTCCTCCGTCATGAACTCCGCGGTCACCCGCTCGCGCAGGCGGTCGAGGAACCCCTCGGGCGCCTCCTGCAGGTCGGGTCCCGACAGCTCGAACAGCTCGCGGAAATAGGTGGGGTCGCCGCGAGCGGAGTCGCGTTCGTCGGACGCCGCCCGCAGCAGATCCATGCTGGTGATGATCCCGAGCACGCGCCCGTCGTCGTCGACCACGGGTGCACCGTGGATCTCCTCGTCGCAGAAGAGCCGGTGAACGTTGGAGAGCGGATCGCTGGGCGAGAGTGTGATCACCTGGGTTTCCATGATGTCGCGTGCCGTCAGGGCCATCGTCGATCCTCCCTCCGGGCGGAGTATTGCAGGACGCGTGCAACCTCGCCCCTACCGGCTCGCTACGCTGTCGGCTCGCTGGCTCGCCAGGCGGAAGGGATGCGATGCCCGACCCCAGCCCGTCGCTCTGCTCCGAGGTGCTCGCCACCCTGGCCACCCCGCAGGCCTACCCTCACGACGCGAGCGCCGGTGCCGGCGTACGTTGGGTCCAGACCCATCTCTCCCACGTGTTTCTCACGGGGGCGCGGGTCTACAAGTTTCGCAAGGACGTCGACCTCGGCTTCGTCCGCTTCACCGCGCTCGACGAGCGGAATGCGGACTGCCTGCGCGAGGTGGAGCTGAACCGGCGCCTGGCGCCGGACGTCTACCTGGGCGTCGCGCCCCTGGAGGAGGACCGGGGCGGCGTCCGCGTCGGGCCCGCCGCCGAGGACCTCGCCGCCCTGCCGCGGGAGCACTGCGTGGTGATGCGGCGACTGCCGGAGGGGCGGGACGCGCTGACGCTGCTCGAGGCCGGCACCTTCGAGCCGGTGCAGATCGATCGGGTCGCCGCGCGGATCGCCGCGTTCCACGCGCGGACCCGGCTGGGAAAGCCGTCGCCCTTTGGCGTGGAGGAATGGATCCGCCGCTGCACGCAGCCGGTCGAGGACAACTACCGACTGCTCGCCGCCAGCCCGGACCCTCTCGTGGCTGCCGCCGACGTCGCCCGTGCCGGCGGACGCGCGCGCGCCTTCGCGCGGGAGCGGGTCGACCGCTTCGAGGCGCGGCGTGAGGAGGGCCGCGCCGTGAACGGTCACGGCGACCTCCACCTCCAGCACATCTGGTTCGAACGCGACGACGCGGAGCCGCTCATCATCGATTGTCTCGAGTTCAGCGAGCGACTTCGCTGCATCGACGCAGCCTCCGACGTGGCCTTTGCCGCCATGGATCTCCAGTACCGCGGGAGGCCCCGGCTGGCGGAGCGCTTCCTTCGCGTGTACGCCCGCGAGAGCGACGACTTCGGGCTGTTCGGGGTGGTCGACTACTTCGTGAGCTACCGCGCCGCGGTTCGCGCAAAGGTGGCGGCCATCACGGCCGTCGCGACGGAGATCGATCCGGAACAACGCGAGGGGGCGGCCGCCAGCGCGGGTCGCCACCTGGCGCTGGCCCTGCGCGCCCTCGAGCCGCGCCCGGTCGGCCTTCTCGTCGTGGTGGGCGGGGTGGTAGGAACCGGCAAGAGCACGGCGGCGGAGGTTCTCGCCGACGCGCTCGACGCCGTGGTGATCTCGACGGACCGGGTTCGCAAGCACCGGCTCGGGCTCGGGGCGGCGCAGCGACCGGGAGCGGAGCGCGCCGCGCAGATCTACACCCCGGAAGAGAAGCGCCGGGTCTACGCCGCGGTCGCGGAGCGAGCGCGCAGCGTGCTGGAATCGGGTCGCGGGGCCGTCCTCGACGGCACGTTCTCGCGCCGCGAGGATCGGGACGAAGTGCGGCGTCTTGCTGGCGAGCTCGGCGCGCGCGTCTTCTTCGTCGAGACGGGCTGCTCCGCCGACGTCGCGCTGCGGCGCCTGGCTCGCCGCGCCGCCGCGGAAGAGGACCCCTCCGACGCCGGGCCCGATCGCTACCGCGCGAGCGTTGCCGCTTTCGAGAGGCTCGACGACTGGCCCGCCGACCTCCGCAGCCTCGTGCGAACCGACCGCGAGGGCTGGCGCGAGGCGCTGCGCGCGATCGCAGCGGACCTGCGAACCTGATTCCCAGCGGGTCGACGGCGGACGGAGCCGGCCCGTCGGGGAGCGGGCCGCCCACCGTGGCATTCACCCGTGCGGCCGTCGGCCCCGCACCCCCCCCATACGGCCTTCGGCGTCGCTCGCGCTTCGCTCGCCGCGCCCGCGTCGCACTTGCAGAGTTGCGGTATTGAGTCACGCTCGTGATGCGGCGCGAAATCGCGCCGGGAGGGTTGGGCGGTTGCCGGGCCCGGGCGGCGCGTCGGTTCCGAAACGGGGTGTCGGGAAGCGACTGCGGGCCGGGCTGCGGCGCCACGGCGTGATCCCGCGCCCGGCGGACCTGCGGCTGCAGCTCCGCACCGACGACGTCCATTTCACCGACGGCAACGCCATCGAGCTGTTCGCGGACGGGGCGGCGGGGCTCTCGGCCATGCTCGACGCCATCGAGGGCGCGACGAAGCGGATCCACCTCGAGACCTACATCCTCCGCTCCGACGAGACGGGCGCGCGCTTCCTGCGCGCGCTCGCCCAGCGGGCGCGGGCGGGCGTCGGGGTCCGCCTGCTCTTCGACGGCTTCGGCTCCCTGGGGCTCGATGCGGCGGCGCTCTCCGACCTGCGCGCCGCGGGCGGCGACGCGGTCGCCTTCAATCCCCTGACCCGGCTCTACCCGCGCTGGGCGCCGCGCCGGCGCGATCACCGCAAGATCCTCGTCGTGGACGGGGAGGTCGCGTTCACCGGAGGCCTCAACATCGGCGACGAGTACCTCCGCGGGGCGAGCTTCCAGGGCCGGACGCGGAGCCCCTGGCGAGACTCCCACGTGCGTGTCACCGGGCCAGTGGTCCGCATGCTCGAGGCCGTCTTCCTCGAGAGCTGGTTCCGTGCCGACGGGCCCGATCTCCCCTGGGCCGAGGCCGCCGAGCCGCGCGCGGCGCCCGTCAGCGGCGAGTCGGTGGCCGTGCTGGCCGACGGGCCCACCTATCACCGGCGCCGCCTGCGCGACCTCCTGATCGCCGCGCTCGAACGCAGCCGCCATCACGTGCGGCTGGTCACGCCCTACTTCGTCCCGGGCATCCGTCTGCGCGAGGCGCTCGCGGCGACGGCGGCGCGCGGCGTCGTCGTCGAGCTTCTGATCGCCGGCTACGTCGATCATCCCGTGGTTCGCTGGGCGGCCCACGGAGTGCTGCCGCACCTCTTGGATCGCGGCGTCCGCGTCTACGAGCACGAGCGCTCGATGATGCACGCCAAGGCCGCCGTCTTCGACGAGACCCTGGCGGTGCTCGGTACCTCGAACCTCGACCGCCAGAGCCTCCAGCACAGCTACGAGGTCAACCTGATCGTCACGGGGGGCGCGTTTCCCGGTCGCCTCTCGACGCTGCTGCAGGAGGACATGCGCGCGTCGCGTTCGATTACCGACGCGGCTCTCCGGGATCTCTCCTGCTTCGAGCGGCTGCGGAACCGGATGGCGGCCTTCCTGCTGACTCGCCTCTGACGGTGCCAGCGAGACCCGCCCTGCGGGGCAGTGAGCCTCGGACTGAGGCAAATTGGCCCAGCTCGATCCGGCGCTCGCCGTGGTGCGGAAGGCCTGCGAGAACCGGGTGCCGATCCGGCCGGGTGGCACCAATCGTGCATTGTTCGGTCCCGGAGGAGGCAGTCATGGATGCCCG
>JAOTUO010000169.1 GCA_029863845.1 Myxococcales bacterium | reverse complement strand
CAGGCGCCCGAGCTCCGCCTCCGAGGCGACGGCGTCCCCGCCCTCCTGGCCTTCCGGCCCGGCGTGGGTGGCCTCTTCCACCTTGCGTCGGATCTCGTGGATCGCCGCCACCAGCCCCTTCTCCTTCTCCCATCGCTCCTCGAGGGCCGCGAGCTCCGCCTCCGCGGCGCGTCGCTCCGACTGGATCTCCTCGAGCCGCTCCGTGTGCTGACGGCCTACCGACGCCTCGCGCTCGAGGATGTCGCCCTCCTGGGCGAGCGCGTCGATCGTCCGGTGCAGATCCTCGATCGCCGGCGGAGTCGCGTTCTGGCCGATCGCCACCTTGGCGCAGGCCGTGTCCAGCACGCTCACCGACTTGTCCGGAAGCTGCCGCGCCGCGATGTAGCGGTGCGAGAGGCGCACGGATTCGACGACCGCATCGTCCAGAAGCGACACGTGGTGATGTTGTTCGAGCTTGCTGGAGAGGCCCCGCATCATGCGGATGGCCATCGCCTCGTCGGGCTCTTCGACCTTGACCACCTGGAAACGCCGCGAGAGCGCGGGGTCCTTCTCGAAGTACTTCTTGTACTCGGCCCAGGTCGTCGCGGCGATCGTGCGCAGCTCGCCGCGCGCCAGCGCCGGCTTCAGGAGGTTGGCCGCGTCGTTCTGGCCCGCTGCGCCCCCGGCTCCGATCATGGTGTGGGCCTCGTCGATGAAGAGGATGATCGGCTGCGGCGAGCTTCGCACCTCCTCGATCACCTGCTTGAGCCGGTTCTCGAACTCTCCCTTGACGCCGGCCCCCGCCTGGAGCAGGCCGAGGTCCAGAGTCCGCAGCAAGACGTTCCGGAGCGGCTCCGGCACGTCGTCCGCCGCGATGCGCAGCGCGAAGCCCTCGACGACGGCCGTCTTGCCCACGCCCGCCTCGCCGGTGAGGATGGGGTTGTTCTGACGGCGGCGCGTCAGGATGTCGATGATCTGTCGGATCTCGGGGTCGCGCCCCACGACGGGATCGATCTTGCCGGCCCGGGCCTCCTGGGTGAGATCTACCGTGTACTGATCGAGAGACGGCGTCTGTGTCGCTGCACCCGGGCCGTCGGCCGTGGCGACGTCCCGACCCGCCACCGCCGCGATGGCGGTGACCTCGCGATCCTCGCTGGATCCCGCCACGATCTGCTGAAAGTCCTGGGTGAACGACTCCACGTTGATGTTGCGGATGTCGCCGCAGGCCTCGATCAGGCGCCGACGCAGGGAGGCGTCGGAGAGCGCTGCGAGGAGCAGGGCTCCCGAGCGCACCTTCGCGGAGCCGTAGTTGATCGACGACAGCACCCAGCCGTCCCGCGAGATCACCTCGATGTGCGGAGAGAGGTCGGGGCGGCCTCCGTTGCCGGTCTTGAAGCTGTCGAGCACCCGGTTGATGCCCTGGAGAGCGCGGTCCGGGGCAACGTCGAAGTGCCGCAGGACACGGTCGAAATCGGCGTCGGAGCCTTCCAGGAGCTTGGCGAACCAGTGCTCCATCTCCACGTCGTAGTGCGTACGCGACATGCACAGTCCCGCGGCCCCTTCCAGTGCGCGTCGCGAGGTGGTGTCGAGCTTTCCCATCAGCGAACGGATGTCGAGACTCACGGTCGTACCTCCATCGAGTGGAGCGAGGGGTCGGGACGCGCATTCCCGCCGCGCGGCAGCGCCCCCGGATCGGGGACCAGCACCGCGTCGTCGGGATCGCGCTGGAATTCCTCGCTTTTCAACCAGGTGGACCAGCCGAGCCGGCAGGCCCGGCTCGGGGTGTGCTCGAGGCGCAGAGGGGGAACGTCCCCGGCCCGCAGGACCAGGCGAACCTCGAAATCCAGCTCCGGCGTGATCGCCAGCCGCACGACGTCGACGAGGGCCCGAAAGCCTTCTTGCGTCGGGAAGAAACTCTGGTAGCGATCCCAATCGAGAGGCCCCAGACGCAGGCCGAAACGGAACTGCCCGAGGCGCACGCGGGCGCCGACGAACAGGTCCTCGCCCAGGCTCGAGTTGGCCGCACCGAGGCGGTTCTGCTCACCCTCGTCGATGTCGTACCAGTCGGGAAGAAACTGCTCGACCGCCAGCGGCACCTGGAACCAGCTCTCGACGAGGCCCTCGAGAGCCGTCGCGGGCACCGGCGCCATCGCCAGCAGGCCCGCCCGCGAGAGCAGCGCCCGGTCCTCGACAGCGATCCGGTTCGCGAGACCCGGCGTTCCCATCCCGATCACGCCGAACAGCACGCGCTCGAAGAAGTGCCCGCCGCTGGCCTCGTACTGGACCGGCAGGCAGTACTTCTCCCACGCGCGATAGAAGAGGGAGACGAAGCGGTGGTTGAAAAGGTCGAAGAAGTCCCGGAGGGCGTGGTTCTTCGCCTTTTCCTGCTCGAGCACCTCCTCCGCGTAGACCGTCGGGAGCGAGCCGAAGCTGCCGCTCGTCGCCATTCCCAGGAAGGCGACGGTCATCACCGCGGCGCGCTCCTCCTCGCCCGGCGGCACGATCCGCTTGACGTCGCTCGTGGGAAACGCGAGCGAGACGTCGGAGCGGAAGCGCAGGATCTCCTCGTCCGGGTCATCGCCGACGATGACGCCGCCTTCGTCGCACAGCTTCCGGATCAGCCTCACCGCCTGGAAGAACTCGAAGCGGGAAGGCCGCCCGTAGAGGCTATCCCTCAGAGAAGCTGTATTTCCCCTGCTCTCGGAGGCCATCGTTTCAGCACTTCCTCGCGTTGTCGGATCCGCGCGACCGTCTGGGTGAAGGAGTTGATCGAGGTGTAGAGGCCGAGGAACCGTTCCAGGACCGCGGCGAAGGGCAGGACGCCGCTGCCCGTATACTGCTGGTTGTCGAACTCGAGCTCGACCTCCATCCCGCGCGCGAACCCGGCCCAGGCGGCGTGCCCGGCGCGCCGCAGCACCTTCCGGGCGCGCAGCCCCACCAGGCCCGCAATCCGCTGGCGGGTGGCCGCGGAGTCCTTGTAGTCGTAGATCTTGAGGATCTCGCGCAGGGCCGCGAGCGCGCTGTCTTTGGCCCCCTCCCCGTTCTCCGATCGCGCGTCGGCGTCGACCAGCGACAGGTAGTTGAGCGCCAGATGCGAGACGATGCGCCAGCGGTTCTCCCGGCCCATCGGCGCTCGCACCGGAGGCGTCGGCTTCCGCAGGCAACGGATGCTGGCGATCTCCGGGCGTCCCTCCAGCTGGAAGTCCCCGCGCGGATCGTTGAAGGGGAGACGGGCCGGGATGTCGCGGTTGGTGCACAGCGCGGTGACGTGCAGCACGTCGGCAGAGGCCTCGACGGGATCGAAGTTCGGGTCGACCAGCGCGATGAACACATCGGTTCCCGGATCGCCCTTGCGAATGGATTCACGACGCCACGCGTACCAGTACGCCGCCTCCGCGCCGCGGGCCATCCCGTGCCGCAGCGCGTAGAAGGGGAGGAAGCGCTGCGCGACGTCGGTGCCGGGCGTGGTGCTCTCGACCTCGGTGATCGAATGGATCTCGTAGGAATGCACCGCACGGGCGTCCGGGACCAGCGGATACTCGATCGACGTCTGCGTGAGCCGAATCGGATCCGGTCGCTGCGGAAACAGATTCACGGCGGGCGTGCAGTGAAGCTGCAGGTGATCGGGCGTGAACTTGACATCGATGCTCGCGGCCGACTGACGCAGCAGGACCGAGAGCTCCAGGAAGTCCGCGGCCTCGGCCCGCGGCGCGCGATCGAGCCCGCTGAGCTCCACGAACAGGAACTTCTCCGGAAAGGCGAAGTACTCCTGGAGGAGCCGGTAGCCGACGAAGGACTCGGGAGGGTACTCCAACAGGTCTTCGTCCCGACCGAACCCGACGTCCCGGATGTTTTCGGGCCCCAGCACCACCGGCGACGCCTCGGAGCCCCATTGGACCCGTAGGCCCACCGGGTCGCGCAGGAACATCTCGTAGAGCACCTGGAGCGACCCGCCCAGATCGTTGAGGAAGAAGCGCAGCGAATCGATGGAGAGCTCGGAGAGGGGAACGCCGCCCTGGCTGCGCAGACGAATTCGCAGCTCGCTCCGGGCGGCGGCGGGCCGCGACCCCGCGGGCCCGCTCACCGTCCCGACCTCGACCGATTCCACGGCGATGGGCCAGAGCTTCAGCGGGTAGCTGGTCCGGAAGACGCAGCGAACGCCGTCCACCGGGCGCGCGCGCAGCAGGGAATGCCGCGGCACGCTGAGGCCCTCGCCCGGTCCTCCCTGCTCGGGGTCCAGCGACAGCTGGCAGATCGTCATCGAGGGAATCGGCCGCAGGTAGTGCGGATACAGGATCTCGAGGAGCGCGTCGCTCACCTCGGAGAAGTCGTCGTCGATACGCAGGTGAACGCGTGCGGCCAGCATCGCGAAGGCTTCGATCATCCGCTCGACGTGCGGATCCTCGCACTTCGTGGGCTCCAGCTGCAGGCGACCGGCGACCTCGGGGTACTTCTCCGCGAAGTCCGCCGCCATCTTGCGAATGAAGCGAAGCTCGCGCTCGTAGTAGAGAAGGAGGTCGTCTCGCATCACGCGGCGCCCCGGACCTCCACGGCGCCGGTGTCCACCTCGATGTCGGTGTCGAAAGATACGGGCTCGGTGTAGGGCTCGACGTGGAGAACCGCATCGATGCGGAGCCGGACCCGAAAATCGTCTTTGGCGTCGGTCTCGACGACCGCGACCTTCACCGTTCGCTGGAGGAGCCGCGGTTCGAAGGTCTTGACCGCCGTCTCGATGCACCGGCAGATGTCGCTGCGACCGTCACTGCTGCTCCACGAGTAGCTGCTGAGGTCCGGAATGCCGTAGGTGAGGATCGACTTCGCGGCCTCCTCCAGGCCCTCGAACTCGCCCGGCCACCACACGCGCGTGTTCAGCAGCCGGTCGAGGTCGCGGGTCACCGCCCGCTTGAGCTCCCGCAAGCCAATCGAGCCGAAGGTGCCCCCCGCGCTGGCCGAGCCGGAAACGCGATCGAGCACCGAAGAGCGAAGAACCTGTTCCCCCTGGGCTCTGGCCATTTCGCCTATCCGATCGCATTCTCTGCCGGGCTCTCGATGTCCAGGGTCCGGACGGCGAGAATCGGGGTCTCCCGCTCCTCCTCGCCCGCGACCGTGAACAGGGACTTCTGTCCCGCCCCTCGATACGCCACGCCGAGGCACTCGCTCCACTCGGTCGCGCGTCCGAGCCGGACCAGCGCGTCGGCGTGCTCGTGGCTGCCCGGGTAGAGCGCCGGCAGGTAGACCGTGGCCTGCTCACCGTTCGCGTCCTCGAGCTCCGCGCGAGCCCACAGCAGATCGAGTTGATGCCGGGGCTCCGCGACCTCGAGCTTGCGGATCCTCTCCAGCGGCATCCAGAGGCAGCGCCCCCCGGCGTAGATCTCCAGGATGTTGCCGAGGACGTCGTCGTAATCGCGCAGGCCGTCGAAGACCTCCCCATTGAGCTTGCCGTGGAGCTCCACGCTCTCCTCGACCGCGGCCTCCAGCGCGGCCCGGGCCGCCTCGGCGCGCCCGGCCCGGAAGGCCGCGAGGGTCTCGAGGCGGAGCTCGGCACTGCGCGGGGGATCCGGCGGCAGCACCGGGCGCGCGCCCTCCTGGTGGACCTTGCGCCGTTCGTACTCGGCAGCGAGCAGGCTGTGGTAGAGGCTCGCCCCGACCCGGGTGCTCTCGTCGCTCACGCTCGCGGCCTCGAGATGGATCTCGGCGCGCTCGAGCTCTCCGTTGAAGCAGAGCAGCGTGAAGAGGAGGAAGCGCGCGTCCGCGTCCGTCGGGTGCGCCTTGACCCACTGGATCTGCGCCGCGACGGCCTCGTCCAGGCGCCCGGCCTTGAGGTGTTCCTGGGCAGTCATACACCCTCCGGGTGAGGACGCGGCGTCCCGGAGGCTCGCCGGGGGCCGGCAGCACGCCCCGGCCCGGCGGGGGATACCACCGCCGGGCCCGACACGTAGGACCTACTTCGCCGACTGCGGAAGATCGGCCACCAGCCGCAGCGACACGCCCAGCTCCTCGAGCTGGAAGTGCGGCCTGAGGTACGCCACCGCCTTGTAGCAGCCGGGCTTCGACTTGTCGTCGATCACGTCGATCCGCGCTTCCCGCAGCGGTCGCGCGGCCTTCGCCTCCTGGCCCGCCTCGTCCATGTTCAGGACATAGTTCATGATCCAGCGGTTGAGGAACGCCTCGCAGTCGCCGCGCGACATGAACGAGCCGATCTTGTCCCGGCAGATCGCCTTCAGGTAGTGGGCGATGCGCGACGTCGTCAGCAGGTACGGCAGCTGACTCGAGAGCTTGGAGTTCGCCGTCGCCTCGGCCGTGTCGTACTTCTTGGGGCGCTGGACGGAGTTTCCGCCGAAGAACGCGGCGTAGTCCGTGTTCTTGCAGTGGAGCAGGCCGATGAACCCGAGGTCCGAGAGCTCCTTCTCCCGCGTATCGGGAATCGGAACCTCGGTCGGGCACTTCGAGCCCACGTCGCCCTCGCGGGACCGGAACGAGTGGATCGGCAGGTCCTCCACGAGGCCGCCGCCCTCCGGCCCGCGGATGGCCACGCACCAGTGGTGCTTCGCGAAGGCGGCCGTCAGGCGCTCGGCCATCTCGTAGGCCGCGTTGCCCCAGAGGTAGCGGTCGTGCTCGCCGTCGATGGACTCCTCATAGTCGAACTCTTCGATCGGGTTTTCGCCCCCGTAGGGCAGGCGCCGGAGCACGTGGGGCAGCGCGAGGGACACGAAGCGCGAGTCCTCGGAATCCCGGAAGGACAGCCACTTGGTGTTCTCCGGGTTGTTCTTGTCGAAAATCTTCGCAACATCGCGCGGGTCCGGCATCTGCGTGTAGGTTTCCATGCCGAACATCTGCGGCGCCGCTGCCGAGATGAAGGGCGCATGGGCACCCGCCGCGACCGCCGAGATGTGGTCGAGCAACGCCACGTCCTGCGCGCCCTTCCCGAACTCGTAATCGCCCATCAGCGCCCCGAAGGGGTCACCGCCGTAGAGCCCGAATTCGTACTCGTAGACCTTCTTCCAGAGGGCGCTCTCCGTGAACTCGGCGGCCGCCTGGAAATCCCGCAGCAGCTCCTTCTTCGAGATGTTGAGCACCCGGAGCTTGAGCGTCTCGCTCGTCTCCGTGTTCATGACCAGCTTGTTGACTCCCCGCCAGGAGGCTTCGAGCTTCTGGAATTCGGGAGCGTGCAGGATCTCGTCGACCTGGCGGGAGAGCAGCGCATCGATCGCCGCAATCCGCGCGTTGACGGTCTTGGTGACGCTCTTCGCGACGACCATGTCGGGTTGGACGAGCTGGTCGACGAGATTGCGGATCAACGCCTGGGCGCGATCGCGTCCGCTGTCGTCCGCGGGGCGAATGCCCGTCTCGATGATCTGATCGAGGAGGTCTCCGCCCTCGAGCTGCTCGACCTCCTGGATCTCCAGCGCCTTCGTCTTCGCATCAGCCATGGTGTCTTACTCCTCTCCCGCGGGCTCGGATCCGCCCGATTCTTCCTCGCCGCCGAGCGCCTTCTGGAGCTTGTCGCGGACGGACGGGTTCTCGATGATGCTCCCGAGCAGCTCCTCGAGCCGATCGTTGCCCTCGGTGCGGCTCAGCAGGTCCTTGAGCTGGTTGCGCACCTGGAGCAGGTCGTTCAGAGGCGCAACCTGCTTCACGACGTTCTCGGGATCGAAGTCGGCGAGCTTTTCGAAGTTGAGCTCCACCGCCAGCTCCGAGCCGTCGTCCTGGAGCTTGTTGTCGACGCGGAAGGCCAGACGCGGCTTCACGCTCTTGAGGACGTCGTCGAAGTTGTCGCGGTCGATCTCCACGAACTTGCGTTCGCTGAGCTTGGCCGGCGGCTCCTTGGGCTGTCCCGAGAGATCGGACATCACGCCCATCACGAACGGGATCTCCTTCATGACCTGGGCCCCACCGAGCTCGACCTCGTACTCGATGTGGACGCGCGGCGGTCGGACCCGCCCCTTCTTCTTGAACACGCTCTCCTTGCCCACGGATCACCTCCTTGATGACTGTTCCGCCCGCCTCGCAGGAAGCGGCGGGCGGCGGGTTCTCACGAGTCCTCGTCTTCCGGCTTGATTCCGAGGGTGTCCCAGATGTGATCCAGGGCGCCGGAATCCTTCACCACTTCCTTGAGCAGGTTCTCGAGGGGCATGCTTCCCCACCGGACGGCCCGCTGAACCAGGTAGGAGATCGGGCTGTGCGGCTCCGTCTGGCGAAAGAAAGCCGCGACCTGCCCGAGCTGTTGAAGCGCCTGCTGGCGGCTGCCGACCGGTCCCGAGACCGCCGCCCTCGGCGCGCCCTCGCCCTCGACGACCGTCTCGCCCTCCTCGCCGGTGCCGAGCGCCTTCTGCAGGCAATCGCGAATCTCGCTGAACAGGTCGTCCAGGGGCGTCAGCAGCGGCGCGTCGTCCCCGAAGCGCTCGTTGCAGAGCTTGACGAGCTCCTCGAGCTCGGCAGCGCATTCGTTGACACCGGCGAGATTCTCCTGAATCTGATCCACGGGTGTGTTGGTAACGGCGGTTCGCCACTGCGCGCCGGTGACGCCGCCGGCCGCCGTCAGTTCCTGGAACTGCGACGGGTCGGAATGCGTCTGCGCCGCGTCGACCCGCTCCGACAGCTCGTAGGAGGACCACGAGAGTTTCTCCCCGGATTCGCCGCGGACCAGGGGAATGGACTTGACGGCGCGACCGAAGCAGTTGGCCGAACCGAGCCAGGCGAGCGGCTTGGCCCGGATGGGCAGGATGATCTCGCCGTCCTCGAAGCCCGGGTGCAGGCGGTCCCAGTACGTCTGGATCATCTCCTTCGCGAGGCGAAGCCCGTCGCGCACGCCGGAGAGCCCTTCGGTGTGGGCCAGCCCCTCGGCCAGGAACGACACGAGCTCGAGATCCTTGCTCCGGGTCGCGAGGGCCTCTTCGCACTCGCGCGTGACCGCCTTCCAGTTGGCCGTCTTGGCGTCGCCCTCGATGGCGAGGGCCGGGTCCTCCTCGGAGCGGTTCTCTGCGATGTGCGAGAACGTGAGGTCGCCGTCCGTATATCGGAGATCGCTCCCGGTCGGGGAATCGTCGCGGATCGGAGCGAGCAGCTTTTCGAAGTCGATCATCGCTCGGCGGTGCCGCGGGCGGGGG
>JAOTUO010000465.1 GCA_029863845.1 Myxococcales bacterium | reverse complement strand
GCGCACCGGGTCCTGCTCGTGAAGCTTGTTCATCACGTTGCTACAGCGAACGACGCGGCGAAAGCGCTCCCGGTCGTCACCGAAGATCAGTCCGCAGCACTCCTCATCGGGATAAGCCTCCCGAGCATGCGCGGACAGCTCGTTCAGGATCCGCGCCGCGATCTCGGCCGCCGGAACCGTCTCGTCGACCTCAACGCGTCGCGGCACCGCCGGAGTCTACGAAACGCCCCCCGATGTAGCTAGATGAAGTACATCGGCGCGTCCGGATGGGCGCGGGGCACCTCGGCGCGGGCGGCCTGGCGGCACAGCGTCTCCAGGCTCGTCTGCTCGAGAACTCGTGCGAAGCGCTCCGCCACGTCCGGCCACAGGAAATCGGGGCGGAAGGCCGGCGTCGCCCCGCCGGCCGGCGCCGTGAGGAGTGCCTCGCCCAGCGGCCCCTCGACCCCCTCCACCACTTCGCGCAGGGTGATCTCCGCGGGCGATCGCGCCAGCATATAGCCCCCCCCGGGCCCGCGCTTGCTCGTGACGATGTTCGCGCGGCGCAGGCGCTGGAAGATCTGCTCCAGATAGCGCACCGGGATCATCTGGCGCGCGCCGATCACCCGCACTTGAATCGGCTCGCCCCGGCCGTTGTACGCCAGGTCGAAGACGCCGCAGACCGCATACTGGACCTGGAGCGAGACTCGCATCCCGGGCCGGATCATGCAGAACCGCGGGCGGCGCGACAAGCCGGAGGCTACGCTGAACCCGGTGAAGCATTCGACGCTCCAGCGCGTACACCGGATCGTGCTGGCGAGCCTCGCGCTGTTCGCGCCCGTCATCTGGGGCGCGGGGGCTCCCGAGGGCTCGGCCGAGGTGGATCGACGCTTCACCCTCGCGGCCTTCGGCCTCGCCGCCGCGTCGATCCTCCTACGGCGAGCCGTGCCGGCGACGCAGCTGCGCCCGGAGCGCTTCGGGTGGCTGCTGGTGAGCATGCTGCTGGCCGCCGGCGTCGGACTCGTCGGCGTCGCGCTGGCCGTCGGGGGCGGCCCCCGCGGAATCGCCCTGCTCTACGTGCTCGGGGCCGCGATCCTCTCGCTGCGCCCGCCGCCGACCGTCGCCGAGAAGGCCTGAGATCGAGGGCGTCCGTGGACCGCTGGAGCCGCGCACGCAGCTGGTTTCCCGTAACCGACGGAATGGCGTACCTCAATCACGCCGGCGTCGCGCCGATCTCCACGCGCGTCGAGGAGGCGCTCGGGCGCTACGCGGCCGAGGCGACCCGCCGCGGCGCATTGCACTACGCGCGCTTCTACGACACAGAGGTCGAACGCGTGCGCACGCGTGTCGCGCTGCTGCTCGGCGCCCACGCCGACGAGATCGCCTTCGTCAAGAACACCACCGAGGGTCTCGGCATCGTCGCCTGCGGCCTCGACTGGAAACGCGGCGACCAGGTGGTGGTGTGCGACCTCGAATACCCCTCGAACGTCTATCCCTGGTGGCACCTGCGCAGCAAGGGCGTCGAGACGATGATGCTGCGGACGCGGGACGGCCACCTGCCCCTGGAGCGCCTCGAGGAAGCGCTCCGGCTCCCCCGCACGCGCCTTCTCTCCATCTCCTCGGTCGAGTTCGGCAGCGGGGCCCGCAACGACCTGGAGGCGATCGGCCGCCTGTGCCGCGAGCGGGGCGTGCTCTTCTGCGTCGACGCCATCCAGAGCCTCGGCTGCTTCCCCATCGACGTCGAACGCTGCGGGATCGACTTCCTCTCCGCCGACGGTCACAAGTGGCTGCTGTCGGTCGAGGGCTGCGGCCTGTTCTATTGCGCGCGGCGCGCGCTCGGACTGCTCACCCCGCGCGTGGTCGGCTGGCGCAGCGTCGCCGAGAACTGGAACTTCGACGAGTACCACTTCCAGCTACAGCCGGGGGCCGGTCGCTTCGAGGAGGGAACCACGAACACCCCCGGAATCTTCGGCCTCGGCGCCGCCATCGACCTGCTGCTCGAAGTCGGCGTCGAAGACATCGGCGAGCGCGTGCTCGCGCTCACCGATCGCCTGGTG
>JAOTUO010000168.1 GCA_029863845.1 Myxococcales bacterium | reverse complement strand
CGCTGCGTCCCATCAGGCGTCCCCATCGATCGGGCAGCCCACCCCGGTGCCGCCGAGACCGCAGTAGCCACCGGGTGTCTTCGCCAGGTACTGCTGGTGGTCGTCCTCGGCGTAGTAGAACTCCGGCGCTTCGAGGATCTCGGTGGTGATCGGGCCGTAGCCGGCCTCGACCAGCCGCGCCTGGTACGCGGCGCGCGAGGCGAGGGCCTGCTCTCGCTGCGAGTCCGAGTGCGTGTAGACGCCCGAGCGGTACTGCGTGCCGATGTCGTTGCCCTGTCGCGCGCCCTGGGTGGGATCGTGACCCTCCCAGAAGCGGCGGAGCATCGCGGCGAAGCTCGCGCGCTTCGGGTCGAAGACGACGCGGACCACCTCGTTGTGGCCCGTGAGGCCGGTGCACAGCTCGCGGTAGGTGGGATTCGGCGTGAACCCGCCCGCGTATCCGACGGCGGTCGTGTAGACACCGTCCGCCTCCCAGAACACGCGCTCGGCGCCCCAGAAGCAGCCCATTCCGAAGAGCGCCAGCTCGAGGCCCTCGGGAAACGGCGGCGTCATCGGGGTGCCGAGCACGCTGTGCGCCGCGGTCACCCGCATCGGCTCGTCGCGACCGCGCGGCGCCTGTTCGCGCGACGGCATCCGAAGCTTGCTGGCGTGGACCCTCATGCTGTGCGGCTCCGACTCGAGGGCAGCCGAGGATACCCGCCCGTCCCTCGCAGCGTCGAGTGCGTATACTGCGCCGAGGAGGACCCGATGCCCCAGACGCGCGCGTGGACCGCTTCCGACCTTCCCGATCTGACGGGCCGCATCGTCGTCGTCACCGGGGCCAACAGCGGCCTCGGCCTCGAGACCGCGCTCCAGCTCGCGGGCAAGCGCGCACGGATCGTGCTCGCGTGCCGGGACCCCCGCAAGACCGAGACGGCGATCGAGACGATCCGCGCCGCCCATCCCGGGGCCGCGCTCGAAGCGCTGCCGCTCGACCTCGCCAGCCTGGAATCGGTGCGCTCCTTCAGCGACGCCTTCTGCAAGGCGTACCCGGAGCTCCACGTCCTCTGCAACAACGCGGGCGTCATGGCGCTGCCACAGCGCAGGACCGCCGACGGCTTCGAGATGCAGCTGGGGACCAATCACCTCGGCCACTTCGCGCTGACGGGTCGCCTGCTCGAGAGGCTGCTGGCCACTCCCGGTGCGCGCGTGGTCAACGTGAGCAGCACGGCGCACCGCATCGGAAGGATGCGTTTCGACGATCTGCACGCGGAGCGCGGCTACCGGCGGTGGAGAGCGTACGGGCAGAGCAAGCTCGCCAACCTGCTCTTCACCTACGAGCTCCAGCGCAGGCTCGAGCGCAAGGGCGCGAACGTCGCCAGCGTCGCCTGCCACCCGGGCTACGCCGCCACGAACCTCCAGCTCGCGGGCCCGCGCCTGGATGGTTCTTCCCGGATGGAGAAGGTCGCGAGACTGTCGAACCGGCTCTTCTCCCAGAGCGCCGCCATGGGGGCCCTCCCCGCGCTCTACGCGGCGACGGCGGACGACGTTCGCGGAGGCGACTACATCGGTCCGGACGGATTCGGCGAGACCTGGGGGCACCCGAAGAAGGTGCGCTCGAGCGCGCGCTCCCACGACCGCGAGGTCGCCGCCCGCCTCTGGGACGTGTCCGAGGAGCTGACGGGCGTCCGCTTCGAGGCGCTGGCGGACTGAACCCGTGCGCGTCGCGACCTGGAACGTGAACGGGCTGCGGGCAAGGCTCGAGTTCGTGCTCCACTGGCTGCGCGAGCGCCAACCCGACGTCGTCGGGTTGCAGGAGCTGAAGCTCACCGACGCGCAGTTCCCCCACGCCGAGCTCGAGAAGGCGGGCTACCGGGCGCTCAGCCACGGGCAGAAGTCCTGGAACGGCGTCGCGATCCTCAGCCGCGAGGCCGCCACGCTCACCCAGCAGGGGCTGCCGGGCCAGGAGGACTTCGGCGCCCGGCTGATCAGCGCCGACATCGGCGGGCTCTCCTTCACCAGCGTCTACTGCCCGAACGGCAAGGCCCTGGACCACGCCGACTTCCCGCGCAAGCTCGCCTGGTTCGACGCGCTCGCGGCGCACCTCGCCGAGCGTCACGACCCCGACCGGCCGGCCGTCATTGGCGGCGACTTCAACGTGTGCCCGGCTCCGCTCGACAGCTGGAGCGAGGACGAGCTGGGCGGCGGCATCTTTCACAGCGAGGCCGAGCGGCAGCGTTTCCAGCGGCTGCTCGACCAGGGCTTCGTCGACGTCTACCGCCGCCGGTTCCCTGAAACCCAGGCCTTCTCGTGGTGGGACTACCGCGGCGGCGCCTTCCACCGGAAGCGGGGACTGCGGATCGACTTCCTGCTGGCCACGCCGAGTGCGATGGCGCGCGTGCGCGCGGTCGAGATCGACCGCGACTCCCGCAAGAAGAAGGAAGGGCTCACGCCCTCCGACCACGCCCCCGTCCTCGCCGACCTCGACTGACGCCAGCCCCTTCTCCCGGTGCGCTCGATCCAGATCCAGCTCGCCCACATCTGGGATCGGAAGGCCCCCCTCTCCCAGGGCGTGTGACGTGCCCCCCTCAGCTCGATCTCGCTAGAGTGCGAGGATCAAAGGAAGTGCGGGTTCCCCATGCTCTTCGCCACGAGGCTCGTCGTGCTGCTGCTCACGCTGGCCGGGATTGCCCTGCCGGCTTCGCAGGCGCGCGCCCACGGTTCCTTCCACGATCGCGTCGGCGCCGTGTCCGCGCGCATCGAGCGGGAGCCCGCGAACGCGGACCCCTACCTGGCGCGCTCCGTCCTCTACCGCGAGCACGGCGACTACGCGCTCGCCCTCGCCGACCTGGAGGCGGCCGCGCGGCTCGACCCGGGGCGCCGCGAGGTGGACCTCCTGCGCGGCCGCATCCACCTCGTCCGCGGCCGGCCCGAGGAGGCCGTGCCTCCGCTGGAGCGCCTGCTCGAGCAGTCACCGGACGATCCCGCGGCCAACCTCGTGCTGGCACGCGCGCTGGCCGCGACCGGCCGGCACCTCGAGGCCTCGGAGCGTTACTCCCGCGCCATCGATTACGCGCCGGTTGCGCTGCCCGAGCCCTACCTGGAGCGGGCCCGGGAGCTGCTCGCCGCCGGGGACGAGCAGCGCGACGAAGCCCTCCGCGGGCTCGACGCGGGGATGCAGCGCCTCGGTCCCGTCGTCGCGCTCGCGATGCTGGCCATCGAGATCGAGGTGCAGCGGGGACGCGTCGACGCGGCGCTCGCGCGACTCGACGGCCTCGCGGCGCGCTCGCCGCGTCAGGAGACCTGGCTCGCCCGGCGCGGCGAGATGCTGGAGCGGGCCGGCCGGCGCGAGGAGGCCCGCGCCGCCTACGCCCGCGTGTTGGACGAGCTCGACACCCTTCCCGCCCACCGCCGCCAGAGTCCGGCGATGCGACAGCTCGAGTCGCAGGCCCGCCAGAGGCTCGACCGGCTGGCGCGGGCGCCGGAGTAGCCATGCGTCGGACGACCGCCTCCTCCACCTCAGCTCACGCGGCCACGATCGCGGCGAGTCTCGCCCTGCTCGCGCTGGCCGCCCCGGCTGCGGCCGTCGGGCTGATTCCCCGGGGAGCCACCTGGCGCTACCTGGACAACGGCACCGACCAGGGCGCGGCCTGGAAGGAGGTCGTCTTCGTCGACTCGGGCTGGCCCACCGGACGCGCGCAGCTCGGCTATGGCGACGGCGACGAGGACACCCCGGTGGGCTTCGGCGGCAATGCGAGCAACAAGTTCATCACCACCTACTTCCGACACACCTTCAACGTGGCCGACCCCGGCACGCTCATGGGCCTCGCGCTGCGCCTGCTGCGCGACGACGGTGCCGTCGTGTACCTGAACGGCGCCGAGGTCCATCGCAGCAACATGCCGGCCGGCCCGATCGACTCCCTGACGACCGCTTCGAGCGCGATCGGGGGCGCCGACGAGGACGCCTTCCTCGACGTGGTGCTCGATCCGGGCGACG
The DNA here is from genome assembly GCA_029863845.1 of Myxococcales bacterium. Classification (GTDB taxonomy): domain Bacteria; phylum Myxococcota_A; class UBA9160; order UBA9160; family SMWR01; genus JACZXC01. Next base: position 5,119 of record JAOTUO010000168.1, on the reverse strand, counting down.
TCGTCACCGGCGACAACGTGCTCGCGGTGGAGATCCACCAGTCCGGACCGACGAGCTCCGACATCAGCTTCGACCTCGAGCTGCTGACGGCTCCCGCGGTCCTCGTTCGGGGCCCCTACCTCCAGGTTGGGACGCCCGACTCGGTGGTCGTGCGCTGGCGCAGCGACCTCGCGACCGAGAGCCGCGTGAGCTTCGGCCCGGCGCCCGGCGACCTCTCGACGACGGTCACCGAGCCGGGGCCGACCACCGAGCACGAGGTGGAGATCACCGGCCTCGCCGCCTCCACGCCGTACTACTACTCGGTGGGCACCAGCAGCGTCACCCTGGCCGGCGGGGACCTCGACCACTTCTTCGTCACCTCGCCGCCGCCCGGCACCCGCCAGCCCATCCGCATCTGGGCCATCGGCGACTCGGGGCAGTGCGCCGTGAGCCAGGCCGGCTGCAACGACGCCACCGCCGTCGCCGACGCCTACCTGGATTTCGCGGGCGGCGACATCACCGACGTCTGGCTGATGCTGGGCGACAACGCCTACAACATCGGCACCGACAACCAGTACACCGCCGCGGTCTTCGACACCTATCCCCACATCCTGCGCAACACCCTGCTGTGGCCGTCGCCCGGCAACCACGAGTTCGGCGCGTCGGACTCGCCCACCCAGAGCGGGCCCTACTACGAGTCCTTCACCATGCCGACCGCCGGGCAGGCCGGCGGCTGGCCCAGCGGAACCGAGGCCTACTACTCCTTCGACGTCGGGAACATCCACTTCGTCGCCCTCGACTCCCACGACACCGACCGCACCGCTCCCGCGAACCCGACCACCAACATCTGCCCCGGGGGCCAGGGCGGCGCCATGTACCAGTGGCTCTGCGCCGATCTCGCCGCCACCAACCAGGACTGGGTCATCGCCTTCTGGCACCACCCGCCCTACACCAGGGGCTCGCACAACTCGGACAACGAACCGGCCGACAGCGGCGGCCGGATGCAGAACTTGCGAGAGCGCTTCCTCCCCGTGCTCGAGCAATTCGGCGTGGACCTGACCCTTACGGGCCACAGCCACAGCTACGAGCGCTCGATGCTGATCGACGGCCACTACGGGCTCTCCAACACCTTCGGCCCCGAGCACATCGTGGACGGCGGCGACGGCACCCCGGCCCCGGGAGGCGGCGACCCCTATTGGAAGCCCACGCTCGGCATGGCCCCCCACGAGGGCAGCGTCTACTCGGTGGTGGGTAGCTCCTCGAAGATCAGCGGCGGCTTCCTGAACCACCCCGTCATGGCCGTCTCGATCAACGAGCTCGGCAGCCTCGTCGTCGACGTCGACAGCGACCGCCTCGACGCCTACTGGATCAACGATACCGGCACCGTCCGCGACCACTACCGCATCACGAAGGGCCAAGCCGCCGTGCCCTCCCTCTCCCCCCGGGCCCTCGCCACCACCGCCGCGGCCCTTCTCCTCTGCGGCCTGCTCGCCCTGCGAACGCGAGCGCTCCGCATCTCCCGCGTCGCTCTCCGAAGCGAGTCCTGAAGTGGGCCGTCGCCGGCGCTTCGCGCGGACGCGGAATCAGCCCTTCGCTCCGGGCGCACGGCGGAACCACCGGGCGATCAGTTCCGCCAGGCGGCGCGACCCCCGCTCGTTGAGGTGCACTTCGTCGTAGTAGTAGAGCTCGCGGTCCGCGTCGGCCATCGCCGTGGCCACGTCGAGGCACTCGGCCTCGGTCTCTCGGCACACGCGGAGGGTCGTCTCGTTGAAGCGTCGCATGGCCTGCTCGAGCGCGGGCGTCGCATAGCGGGCGCGCGGCGCCTGCTTGCTGCCGAGGAAGGCGATCCAGTGGAGGGCTTCGTGCTCCGGGGAGAGCCCGGCGTTCCAGGCCGAGGGTTGCGTCAGGAGCAGCAGGCGGGAGTCGGCCTCGTGCACGGCGTCGACCATCACGCGCAGGTTCTGCTCGAAGCGCTTCAGGGCGGGCCCGAGATCGGGGATCTCGTCGAGCACGGGCACGCCGCGCAGCGCCTCCCTCCGCCGCGCGTAGGTGAGGCCGGCACGATCCTCGACGAGCAGGTCCCCTTCCGTGAGCTCGGCCCGCCAGTTGCGCTTCAGGATCGCGATGCTCCGTCGCGCCAGGTGCCAGCCGGCCAGGTTGGTCGGGAAGGCGGCCGGCCAGCGCGCGTCCGCGAGAGGTCGGCTGCGGAAGGCCTTGTCCAGGAAGCGGACGAGATCGGGATCCTCCTTCTCCGGCCGGTAGTCTTCTGCCAGGCGTAGCAGCGGCACCAGATCGTTGATGCCCGCGAGCACCACGGTCCAGTCGATGCGCAGCTGCGGCAACAGGTAGCGGGCGATCTGGATGTGCTCGGCCAGGCCGTGCCCCGAGACGCCTACGCTCCCCACCCACACGGGCGGGCGGCCCGCTTCACCGCCGAGGAGGGATTCGAGGAGAGCCGGCCAGGCCTCCGAGTCGTCGAGGTAGAGGCACTCGGTGGTGCTCCCGCCGACAGCCAGGATGTGGAGACCCTCATCGGCGGGGTAGGAGCGCCCGCGGATGCCGTCGGAGTTGGTCGAGTACACCGAGGTGCCGGTTACGCCGGGCATCAAGCCCGGCGCGGGCGTGAACTCGGCGCGGACGTTGGCCGGCAGCACGCGGTACGGCGTGTTGCTCGTGGCGATGCGGAGCGCGAACTCGGCCGCGACGAGCGACAGCAACGTTCCGAAAGCGATGACGACCAACCGCGCCCGGGCGCTGGGAGCGCGCAAGTCGGGGTCGTCGTTCGTAGGGATCATGGGCCTCCGTGTCGGCGACGAGGCACCCGTCTTCTAGCCCATGCGCGCCATGCGCTCGGCGCTCTCTTCGACGGGCGGGCGCCCGAGCCAGAAAGACTCTCGCTTGTGCGCGCCCCGTACCCCGAGGCGGTCGCGGAGCCGTGCGAGCAGGAAGACCGGGACCACACCGAAGTAGATCACGCCGAAGAGGAAGCGCACGACGACCTGGTTCAGGCGCTCTCCGAACGCCGTCCACGCCCGGAAGACGGCCGCACTGGACAGGACGCCGGTCATGAAGGCGGCGACGCCGAGCACGGTCGCGACGGCGCCGTGAAGGCTCGCGGTCCACCAGCCGTAGATCGCCCAGATCGCGAGCGGCAGCAGCACCGCGAACGCCAGCCGCTGCCAGAGCCGCCCCGGCGTGAAGAGATCGGCCACCCGAAGCCCCTAGAGGAAAGGATAGATGAAGGGGGCCAGGGGTCCGGCGGCGCCGACGACGAGCAGGAGCCCGGTCGCTGCCAACAGGATCAGCAGCAGCGGGATCAACCACAGCTTCCGCTCGCGCCGGATCACGTACAAGACGTCTGCCACGAAGCCCGGCCTCTGCTGCACCTTCAGGTTCTTGGCGCCCTTGCTCAAGACTCTCCCCCCCGCTTGACCGCCAACACGGTGAAGAAGCCGGGAAGGTACCGCCTTTCCCGCAGCTTGCGAACCGCGTATTCCCCGAGCTTCCGCTCGCACTCCTCGATCTCGGAGACCGAGCGGATCGGCTTGAACCGGTTGAGGCTGGTCGAACGGACCTCGAGCCCCGCTTGCTCGAGCAGGGACGCGATCTCCGCGAAGCCGTGCTGGGTCTCGTGGGGGTGGAGGACCTGATCGCGAAACCAGGAGTAGAGGTGCACGCGGTCCTCGGTCGGGAAATCGAGCCCCGCGAACTCCTCGAAGAGCTCTTCCACCGAGGCGCCGCGCTCCTGGAGCGCGCGGAAGTGGTCCAGGAAGGGGCGCCGCGAGGGCGCGTGATAGAGCCCGATGTGGAGGCGGCCGCCCGGGTGCAGCCAGCCGGCGCAGCGGAGAATGGCTGCGTGGCAGTCCTTCGTGTGGTGGAGCACGCCCAGCGAGTTCACCACGTCGAACTCCGGGTCGAACTCGGCCTCGAAGACGTCGCCCACGGAGAACTCGACGTCTTCCGGCCTGCCCATCAGCCGCGCCACCGCCCGGGCCTGGTGCACGGCCACGGCGTTGAAATCGAAGGCCGTCACCCGGTGCGGGTAGTAGTGCGCGCAGGAGTTCGCCCACCAGCCCGCGCCGCATCCCACGTCGAGGACCCGGAGCGACTCGGAGGTGTCGAGCACACGGTGGAGATCCGGGTACTCGCGGATCTGGTTCTTGCGCATGAGGGCCCGGCTGGCGTCGGTCGCGTTCGAGAAGAAATTGAAGGGCAGCGACCGGTAGAACTCGAGCACCCTGCCCGGATCGTGGGTGTCGATGATGGTCTCGGGGAGGGCGTCGGCCACGCGCTGCGTGATGTCCTCGTCCGAGCGATCGATGCGGGCCTCGAGGGCGTCGCTGCGCTCGTACGCGGCGTCGTAGTCGACGGACTCGGGCTTGCGCTCGATGCGGAAGGGCCCGAGGAAGAGGGCGTCGATTCCGGAGTGCGTGAAGCAGTGATAAGCGTCGTAGGGAGTGCACACGATCGGCTCGCCCCGGACGTTGAAGCTGGTGTTGACCACCACCGGGATCCCCGTGCGCTCACCGAGCAGGGTGAGGAGCGCGTGGAAGAGGCGGTTCGACTCGGGCGTCACGGTCTGGACGCGGCCGGTGCCATCCTCGTGGGTGATCGCGGGCAGGGCCTCGCGCATCTCGGGGCGCACGTCCGGGATCTTCAGCATGTAGGGGAGCTCCGTGCCCGGAGCCACGTCGAAGTAATCGTGCACCCGCTCCAGGGGCACGGCCGGGGCGAAGGGCCGGAAGTACTCGCGGAACTTCACCTTGCGGTTGATGATGGCCTTCATCTCGGGCTGGGAGGCGTCGGCCAGGATCGAGCGGTTCCCGAGCGATCGCGGCCCGAACTCCATGCGGCCCTGGAACCAGCCGATCACCTGGCCCGCCCGCAGCGCCTCGACCGCGCTCTCGAGCAGCTGCCGTTCCTCGAGCCGCTCGAACGGTACGTCGCGCGAGCGGAGGAACGCCAGGATCTCCTCTTCGCTGTAGTCGGGGCCGTAGTAGGCGTCGCGCTGGGGGTGACGCGGGTCGCCCTCGAGCTGGTGCGTCACGTAGAGGGCGGCGCCCAGGGCGCCGCCGTCGTCGCCTGCCGCCGGCTGGATCCAGACCTGGTCGAAGATGCCTTCGCGCTCGATCGCCCAGTT
>JAOTUO010000167.1 GCA_029863845.1 Myxococcales bacterium | reverse complement strand
ACGGGGCTGGAGTAGCCCGCGACCTCTTTGCCCGAAACGAGATTGAGGAGCCAGAAGCCCGGCAGGATGCCGATCAGCGTCAGCGGGATCGAGATCATCAGGATCAGCGGCATGGCGTAGCTGCCGGTCTGGAAGACCAGCACGAAGTAGATGCCCAGCAGCGCCGCGGCGAAGGCGAGGCCCAGGTCGCGGAAGACGTCCACGGTGATCTTCCACTCGCCCTCGCCGTTCCAGACGACGCGCGTGCGCGGGGGCAGCGACCACGGGTCGCCCGCTCCGGGATTCAGGTAGGTGCGCGACGCCAGGGGGCGCACGGCGTCCGAGCCCTCGGCGCCGGCCGCGCCGAGGTCCGCGGCGACGTCGGCGATGACCTCGGCCGGCGGGCGTCCCACGGGCTCCGCGTAGACGTAGGCGACCGGCTCCAGGTTCTTGTGGTAGATCGCCCGCTCGGCGGGCTGCCGCACGATCCGCCCCAGCTCGCCCAGGGGCACCAGGGGAATCGGCGCGTCGCGCAGGCCGCCGGCCTCGCGCCGCTTCACGATCCCGGGGCGGCCCTTCACGGTGAGCGAGCGCAGGAATTCGAGGCCCGAACGCTCCGCGCGCGCCGTGCGGAGCCGGATCGCGAGCGGATCCACCTCGTGGGGCAGGTGGAGCTGCGCGGCATCGAGGCCCTCCAGCGCGATGGCGAGGGTGCGCACGGCGTCGTCCCGACTGACCCCGGAGAGCGCCGCCTTTTCCTGATCGATCTCGAAGACCCAGCGGTCGTGCTCCGCCTCCACGGTCGAGTCGACGTCGGCCACCCGCAGCTCGCGCCCGAGACGTCGTTCCAGCGCACGGGCCGCCTCGCGTAGGGTCGCGTACGGAACGTCGGGCTCGCCGTACAGCTCGCCCACGAGGGTGGAGAGCACCGGCGGGCCCGGCGGAACCTCGACCAGCTTGATGACCGCCCCGGCGTCGGCCGCCACGGCCTGGAGCCGGTCGCGCAGGCGCAGCAGGATCTCGTGCGACTGCATCGTGCGCTCCCGCTTGTGCACCAGGTTGGCGCGGATCTCCGCTGCCTCGGGCCCGGAGCGCAGGAAGTAGTGGCGCACCATCCCGTTGAAGTCGATCGGGCTCGCGAGGCCCGAATAGACCGACACGTCGCGCACCTCCGACGCGCCGGCGACCACGGCGGCGAGGCGCCGGGCCACGGCGTCGCTGCGCTCCAGCGTCGTTCCCTCGGGCATGTCGATCACGATCTGGAACTCGTTCTTGTTGTCGAAGGGGAGCATCTTCAGCGGCACGGCCCGCAGCACGCCGAGGAGCAGCGCCCCGACGAAGAGCAGGACCATCGCGCCGAGGAGGCCCCAGGCCCGCCTTCGCGAATCGAGGAAGGGGCGCAGGATGCGGGCGTAGAGGCGTTGCAGGGCCGAGGCATCAGTCGTCGCCGCGCCCGCGTCAGCCGACTGCGAGGCCCGGACGGCCCGCCGTCGCAGCGCGCGGTAGGCGAGCCAGGGGGTGATGGTGAAGGCGACCCCCAGGGACAGGGCCATGGCGACCGGCACGTTGATCGCCATCGGGCGCATGTAGGGGCCCATCATGCCGCTGATGAAGAGCATCGGAAGGAAGGACACGATCACGGCGAGCGTGGCGAAGATGATCGGCGGCCTCACCTCGTTCACCGCCGTGCGCACGGCGGCGAGCGGCTCTTCGCGGCCCAGGCGCAGGTGCCGGAAGATGTTCTCCACGTCGACGATGGGGTCGTCGACCACCAGGCCCAGCGACAGGATGAGCGCGAACAGCGTGACCCGGTTGATCGTGTAACCGGCGGCGTAATTGACGAGGAGCGCGAGCGCGAAGGTGATGGGGACCGCGACGGCGACGACCAGCCCCTCTCTCCAGCCGAGCGCGTAGGCGATCAGGCCGATCACGATCACGATGGCGACGAGTAGCGCCTCCACGAGCTCGTTCACCTTGTCGTTGGCGGTCTCGCCGTAGTCGCGTGTGATGCGGACGTGTACGCCCTCGGGCAGGTGGGTGCGCGCGAGCTCCCGGAGGCGCGACTCGACGCGGCGGGCCACCGCCACGGCGTTGGAGCCCTTCTGCTTCGCGACGGTCACGTGCACGGCGGGGTGGAAGACGGCGTCCGCTTCAGCGGGCTCCGCGTCGTCCGCGGGGCCAAATGCGATCCAGGTGTAGGCGCTGCGCTCCGCGGGCCCGTCGCGGACGCTGGCGACGTCGTCGAGGAAGACGGGCGTGCCGTCGACCACGTTCACCACCAGGTCGCCCAGGTCGGCCAGACTGCCGATGAAGGGCCCGGCGTCCACCGCGAACGAGCGGTCGCCCCGGTCGAGGGAGCCGGCGCGGCCGCGGACGTTCGAGACGCCGAGGGCCCAGGCCACGTCGAGCGCCGAGGTCTGTCGCGCCGCGAGCGCCTCGGGCTTCAGCTCGACCCGGACGGCGCGGGGCCGACCACCGACGACCTCGGTGCGGTTGGTTTCGGGCAGCGCCTGAAGCTCGATCTCGATCTCTTCCGCCAGACGCCGCAGGCCGAAGTCGTCGATCGCCTCGGACCGATCGCTCCACAGCGTTGCGATCACGATGGGCACGTCGTCGATCTCGATGGGCTTCACGACCCAGCTCTCGACCGCGGGCGGCACCGCGTCGACGTTCGAGAAGACCTTGTTGTAGATCTTGACGAGGCTGTCCTCGCGATCCTCGCCGACGTAGAAGCGGACGCTGATCACCGCCACCCCCGGTCGCGACATCGAGTACACGTACTCCACGCCGTCGATCTGGAAGAGCAGCTTCTCGAGGCGCGTCGAGATCTGGCGCTCCACCTCCTCCGGAGAGAGCCCGGGCGCGCGGACGTACACGTCCGCCAGGGGGACGACGATCTGGGGCTCCTCCTCGCGGGGCGTCACCCACAGGACCAGGACGCCGATCGCCAGGGACAGGCCGATCAACAGCGGAGGCAGCTGCCCGCGCAGGAAGACGTCGATGATGCGCGCGAGCAGGGGAGTGCGCGCCTCAGTGCTGGGAGAGTCACCCAATGCCGGCCCCGCGCTGGCAGCGCCTCATGGTACCGAAGGAGCGGCCGCGCTCGGTCCCCGGAAGCGGAGCATGCAGACGAGCGCCAGCGCGTAGATTCCGAAGCCGCCGAGGAGCGCGTCGCCGAAGCCCCGATTCATCGCCACGAGCATGGCGAGCGCCGAGCCGAGCACGGAGGTGGCGCCGTTGACGGCCCAGATCCAGGGGATCAGCCCCTCGGCGCGCTCGCCCAGGAGGCGCACGCCGCCCGGGAAGCAGGTCCCGAGCAGGAAGCCCAGCGGCGCCAGGCAGGCTGCGCTGAGCCCCAGCCTCAGCGCCATCGGGAAGCCGATCGCCCACTCGAAGAGGCCGGGCAGCCCCCACGTGTACACGAAGCCGAGCCCCACGATCCCCGCGAGCCAGAGGGGGATGCGGGCCCGCAGCGCCGAGGCGTCGGCGCGCCCGCAGTACAGGCTTCCGGCGCCCCCCGCGCACAGGAGAACGAAGAGCACCGCCGTCAGCGCGTGGGTCGGGTGGCCGAGGAAGAGGATGAAGCGCTGCATGAGGACCACTTCGACCAGCATGAACCCGATTCCCAGGCAGGCGAAATAGGCCAGCACGGGCGCGACGCCCCGCCACGGCGTGCGCGGGCCCCGACCGCGCACCACGAGCGGAAGTGCGATCAACAAAACCACGAAGAACCCGTCCAGCACGAAGGATCCCACGAGCAGGAACACGCCGATGTTCGTCACGTCGGGAAGCCGGTAGAGATCACTCCGGAAGCTACTCCACAGCTCGCCCGGCCTCACGACGTAGAAGAAGAAGGGCCGGTCGTCCGTGGGCGGCGACACATCGTGCTCGTACCCGGCGTAGAACGCCTCCGGATCGGGCGTCGTGGCCAGCTGCGTGAAGATCGGATGGTGCTCGCCGCGGGGGCCGAGGAGGAAATTCCAGCCCGGTCGGCTCCGCACCAGGCTCTCGAGGTCGGCGAGCTCTGCGTCGGTGAACGGGCTCTTCTTCAGCAGGAAGGTCGCCTGGTGGCGCTCCGCCCCCCTCTCGATGACGACGAGGTGATCGCTCGCCGCCGCGACGCCCGTCGCCTCGAGGGCGGCCCGTCCCAGCGCCACCACGCGCAGGGACTCGCGCGGCCGCTTCGGGAAGTACCAGCGCGTGATGCTGAGAATCCCGTCGTCGCGGAGGTGCGAGAGGTAGCTCGTGAACGCCTCGACCGTGTACAGGTTGTTCTCGGAGAGCGAGAAGGCACCCGCGGCAGTCGCCGCCCAGGTGTCGACGAGCGTGAGCGTGATGACGTCGTAGCGTTGCTGCGAGCGCCTCACGAAGTGGCGCCCCTCGCCCGTCAGGATCTGCACGTTGTCGCGGTCGTAGAGCCCTCCGGCGACTCTGCGAAACCTGCGGGTGGCGAGCTCCACGACGAGGGGGTTCAGCTCCACGCCCGTGATCGTCCGGAGTCCCAGCGTCGCGGCCGTCGCGACCTCCATGCCGCCGCCCGGACCGATGATCAGGATGTCGCCGTCGGGGCGCAGGCGCATGGCGGCGGAGTGGATGTCCGCGGAGATCATCGGGTAGCGCGACGCGGGATAGATGCGGGTGGCCGCGCCCGAGTCGATGCGGATGATGGCACCGCCGCCCTTGGGCGAGGCGGTGACGCGCGAGAAGGAGTTCCAGCCTTCGAAGAGGACGTTCTCCTCCACGTGGCCCTTTGCGAAGCGCAGCGCGAGCGCCGGGGAGCCCAGCGAGAAGGCCCAGGTGGCGAGGAGGAGGATCCAGGTTCCGGCGGAGAAGAGCCTCACGGGCCCCCGCTCGCGCGCGACCAGGAGCAGCCCGCTCCCGCCGGCCGCGACGGCGGCCACCAGAACGCCGCTGGGCGCGCCGAACGCGTCGATCACCGGGATGACGGCGATCGCGCCGAGGGCCGCTCCCAGGAGGTCGAAGCCGTAGAGCCGGCCGATGGCGTCGCGGCCGGCCGTCAGCAGGGCGCTCACGCAGATCCCCGACAGGACGAAGGGCAGCGTCGCAGCGGTGTAGGTCAGCAGCAGGTACCGGAAGGTCGGCAGGTTCATCCCCTCGTAGAGGTCGACTCCGGCGGGGCGGAAGTGGAGCAGGAACAGGACGCAGCCGAGGATGGAGAGGCCGTAGGCCCCGCCGTACACGGCCACGGTCCGCCCGATCCGGTCCGGTGCGTGCAGGGCGGGGCGGTAGTGCACCCAGAGTGCGCCCACGCTGAATCCCAGAAGCGCTAGGGAGATGGCGACGTACGCGAAGTGGTAGAGCAGGACGACCGAGAAGATGCGGGTGAGCAGGATCTCGTACAGGAGGACCGAGAAGCTGATCAGTCCGATCGCGGCGGCCAACGGCCGGCGCCTCCCGATCGCGATCCGCCGGCCCTGGGGGCTGTCCACCGCCGCGGTCATTCGCCGCCATCATATCCGATCTGTCCGCGCTCACGGCCCCTGGAACACGACGATCCAGTCGTCCTCGTGCAGAGGCTCGCCCAGCGCCGCGTGCAGCGCGGAACGCAGGGGCCGGTCGCCGACCGGCCGGTACGTGAAGGCCCCCGTCTGGCGCGGCGGCAGCAGCCGGTGGCGGACACGACCGAAGGGCTGCCAGATCACCGAGAAATCGTCCGGCGGCGTGCGCTCGACCACGACGGTCTTGTTGAACACGACGAGATCGATGCCGCGCGTCTTCAATCTCCGGCGGAATCCGTCGGCTCCGGATTCGCGCAGCTGCTGGACGCGGAGGCGCCAGGCGGCCTGCGCGCGCAGCAGTCGACGCGTCATGGCGAGATTGGTGACGTAGCCCACCGGGATCTTCTTCTCGTGGACGGTCTGGCAGTAATTGAAGCGCGCTGCATAGGCGCCGGCGGCAAACGGCAGCTCGAGCAGGGCCTCGACCTGCGGATCCCGGGCCAGCTCGGCGAAGTACGGGGAGCACGGCAGCGAGAAGCTGCGCAGCGGGGCGCCGCTGAACTCCCACATCACCAATGCGATCCACGCCGCTCCGACCGCTCCCCGCAGACGGGGTGACGCGATTCGGGCGGCGAGGCCCTTCCAGGCGAAGGCGCAGAGCGCCGCGAACGAGAGCTGAACGAGCAGGAACATCCGGTCCGGGTTTCGCAGCATGCCGAGCACGGGAAGCTTCACGAGCGCGGCGTAGGGGAGGGGGAAGCCGGTGTCGACGCCGCCCACGCGGAGGCTGCCGCCCAGGTTGAGCACCCAGGTGGCGGCCAGGAGGATGAGCCAGGTCTTCTGCTTTCGGACCTCGCGGAATCCGAGCGCCACGAGCAGCAGCGCCGAGTACCCGACGGCCGAAGGCCACGAGAGGATCCGCTGCTCCGGCGGTCCGAACCACAGGAAGCCCAGCAGGTCGTGGCCTTCGTGCAGGTGGCGACCGATCTTCGGCTGCTCCGCACCGGCGAACAGGGATGCCGACACCAGGGGCCAGGCCAGCGGCAGCACCAGGATTCCGCCCGCAAGGCCGGCGCCGATCACGCGTCGCGCTCCCGCCCAGAACGAAGCCTCGGGCGCCCACAGCCGTCCGCACGCCGTCAATGCCCCCGCCAGGAGCGCGACGTAGGGCAGGTAGTACCAGCAGCTGACGGCGGTCAACGCCGTGCAGGCGGCCGCCGCCGCGAGGTTCCCGGCTCCGCCCTCCCGATAGGTCTTCATGAAGAAGAGCGCCGTCAGGGGCAGCGACTCCATCGAGACGACGTTGATCATCGGCAGGTAGTAGTAGTGGAAGGGGCAGAACGAATAGACGAGTCCGGCCAGGACGGAGCCCCAGCGGCTGCCCGTCAGGTAGTGGGCGAGCAGGTAGAAGGCCCAGGCGCTGAGCCAGAAGTGGGCGAGGGTGAGGAGATTGAACGCGCCGGTCAGGCCGACGACGGTGCTGAGCAACGCGCCGGGCACCGAGTTCGCGAACGACAGCGTGTGTACCGCCAGCGAGATGCCGTCGGGAAAGAAGAGGTAATCGGTCCAGTACGGCGACGAGCCCAGCTCGAAGAGCGACTTCCGAACCCACCAGAAGTTCCAGACGTTCGAGAAGTAGTCGGCGTGGGTGGCGAACGTCGTGTCGAGCGACACGGCGAGGGGCCACGTGAGCGCCACCGTCGCGAGGCCCAGAACGCCGAAGGCCGCGAGTCCTCGAGCCCGGTCGCGCGGCACGGTCGTCATGCGGCTAGCTTATCAGGGAGACGCCCGGGCACCTGCCGCCCGCGGAGTGCGGTGGAGGTGGGCGATTCAGCGCTCGACGCGGATGCGCTCGCTCTCGAGCAGCGACTCCAGGGCCCGGACGATTCCGATCGGGGACTCGGGGATCACGTCGAAGACGCGCTGCACCGTGCAGCCCACCCGCGCGAGGTCGAGCACCGCGGCTTCGAGCTTGTCGAGCTGCGGGGGAGAGGCGCCGGCCGGCGTCTTCACCGCGTGGATCCGCGATGCCGGCGAGAATTCGTCCACGGACAGGGCCTCCGAGAGGATCTCGGCCACGAGCACGGCCCGCGGCTTCGCATCGGCGGTCTCGAGCACCTCGGCGGACGCCGAGGCGACGATTGCCTCCAGCTCCTGCGTCACGGCGGGATCGACGTCCATGAAGGAGAGCCCGAAGCCGAAGCCGCCGTCGTCGCGGACCACCTGCGCATCCACGATGATCGGGTTACTGCGAGTGGCGCTGTAGATCGCGAGGCGCAGCGCGTCGCCCAGTGCGATCGAGGGATGCGCTTCCACGCGCAGTCCGCCCGTCGAGAGGTTGCGGCCGACGAAGACGTGGATGACGCGCTCCGCGCGTTCGTCGACCGCGACGACCTCCCACCGGACCGCCGCGCGCTGCTGGTGCCGGTGCACCGCGGTCGCGGCCGTTGAGGCTGCGTGGGGCGCCCCTGCGGAGGACACGGGCGTTCGGGCCGGCGTCGCGGCCGGCATCTCGTCCTCGCGAAGTCTCGGGGGCCCGATCTCGAGCTCGCGCAGGAGCGCGCCGATGCGGTCGCGAGCGAGGAAGCCGGGCGCCTCGAATTCCACGGCGAGGACCGCCGCGTCGGACGTCTCGCCAGCGGGCAGCCCGCGCGCGCGAACGACCCGTCCCCGCAGCACCACGCCGACGCCGCCGGCGAGCTCGCGGGGGAGGTGGACCGCAACCCGGGATCCGCGCGCGACCGGGCGGGCCGCCAGCATCCGGCAGCCGCGTTGGGAGATCTCCAGCAGTGTGGCGCGTCCGGGCCGGAGCCCCGAGATCCAGGTTACGCGGGTGCCCACGGGCAGGCGGGGCTCGGCTCGCTGATCGTTGCCGTCATAGAGCGCACGCAGGAGCAGGAGCCGCAGGGCCTCGGGGTGCACCGGCCGGCGCACCAGGTAGTCGAAATCGATGGGGCTCTGCGGCGTGTGCAGGGGGCTGGAGTCGTCCTCGGTGACGACGATCGTGACGTAGTCGCGCTCCCCCAGCGCCGGAATCTCGAGGGAGAGCGCCCGCTGCGGGGTCGTGACGAGCACGCTGGCCGGCCACGGCCAGGGGTCCGGCCGGTCGTCGCCGGAAAGCCGCATCCGGTCGGTGTCGAGCTCTCGCAGCAGGACGTCGACGTCGTCGAGCTCGCCGTCGTCGAGGAGCAGCGCGGTGGGACGCGTCGACATCCGTCTCCCGTTCGCAGGGATCGGGGCAAGCCCCGGCCCCGTCGGGGCTTTTCGGCCGACCCCCACCGCGGCTGGAGGGAGTCGCCCCCCTGGCGATCGGAGTCGGCTCGCGAGCCGCCGGGGCGGCGGTGGCGGAGAGGGAGGGATTCGAACCCTCGAGGCGCTTGCGCACCTGGCGGTTTTCAAGACCGCTGCCTTCGACCGCTCGGCCACCTCTCCGCGAGGAAAGTCAATATGTTACAATGCCGCTCTCGCTCGTTATGCAAGCAAAAAGGCCCTTGATGCAAGCAGATCCGGGGCGACACCAAAGGGCGACGAGAGGGGTTCCGCACATGGCGCAGAAACGGTACCGCGCTGTGCGCAAGCGAGACAGGAAGGGCGCGGACGTCTGGGGTGTGGTCGCCTTCGAGCCCCGTCCCGGCAAGCCGTGGCGCCAAGTCGCGTGGAAGACGGTC
>JAOTUO010000464.1 GCA_029863845.1 Myxococcales bacterium | reverse complement strand
AACGACCCGGACGGCGACGTGGTGTCCACGGAGTTCGTGCTCGATGGGCGGCGGGTCGCCAGTGGCCCCTCGTACACCTTCTCCGGGGTCGAGCCCGGAAAACACACCCTCGAGGTGATCGCCACCGACGCGGGCGGGGCCCGGACCGCGCTCAAACGGAGGATCGAGGTCAGGACGCAGGTCGCCCGCCGTGCCCCCGCGCGCGAGCCGGAGCCCCCCGCCCCGACGCGCGTACCCGAACCGAAACCGCAGCCGGCCGTCGCCAAGAAGCCCGCCGCCACGGCCCCGCCGGTCCAGGGCTGGGAGGCGGGCGTCTACGCCGCGATTCAGGAGTATGAGGCGGCCCTCGACCAGAAGGACATGAACCGTCTCCAGCGCGTCTGGATCTTCAAGCCCGGCTCGATCTACAAGAAGCGCTGGGAGTCGAAGTTCCGGAAGCCCGGGCCCCTCGAGGTCTCGGTCGACGTGCGCAAGGTGAGCCGGGAGGGCGACCACCAGGCCTCCGTCGTGTTCGAGCAGACGGAGTCCTCCGGCGGCCGCAGCCGCACGTTCGCCTACGAGGCCGTCCTGATGGAGCGGACCTCCACCGGCGAGTGGCAGATCGTCGAGAACCACATCCGGCGGAACTGATCCCCGGGGGCGTCCGTCTCGATTTCGGCGGGTCTCAAGCCCGGCGCGGGGGGTTCCGATGGGCTGGTGGGCCGAGCGGCATTCGGCGCCCGCAGGGGAGGGTTCCACCCATGGGTCACAACCGAGAGACGAGCCACCGCGCGTGCCGGAGGGGCGTCGTCGCCGCGCTCGCAGCCGTCGCCGCCCTGGTGCCGGCCGTCGCCGGCGCCGACTACCCCCGTCTGACGAAACAGGACCGGGCCCTCGCGGCCCAGGACGATCTGGCCCGGAACCTGTATCCGGCCCAAGCGCAGCGAACGGCAAAGCCGCCCCCGAGCGAGGAGATCGCCCAGGGCGTCGCGGTCCCGAGCGCGCGCGACGCCGTGATGCAGTGGCTCTCGCGCTGGGGCCCCGTCGAGAACCGGGAGCTCCGCTAGGGGATCCGCCGCAGCGAGCGAGGTAGACCGTCGGAGGCGAGCAGCCTGCCTGCGCCCTCTCCCCGCTCGCTGCCCGAGCCCGATCCGATGGCGTCGCTGAACTCCGCCGGGCTGAGACCCACCGGCGCGAACAGGGCCACCAGATCCTCGCGCTGCGCCTCGAGTTCGCCCGAGCCGGACTCCACGTCTGTGCCCAGCTCGTCGTAGACCCGGAAGAGCGCCGCGAACTGGTTCAGGTACTCGAGCGCGGTCGCGTGGCTCTTCTCCCGCTCCAGGAACGCGCGGAAGCCCTTTCCCGTCACCGAGCCCGCCGTCACCGCGGCCCGGTAGGCGTTCGCCGCCAGCTGCAGCGAGTCCACGATGACGTCTTCCTCGTCGAACAGCCGCTTGTAGATCTGGCGTGCATCCTGCACCGATTCGAGCTGAAGCCGCGGATCGACCTCCTTGCCCGCTTCGACGGCCACGAAGTCCAGGCACTCCTCCGGAATCTCTTCCCGCGCCTCGCCCTCGAAGATCACGCACTCGATGGCGCGGACCGCCTCCGACTCCCAGATCGGTCGCGTTCGTGCGGCGACCTGATTGACCTGGCTCAGGAGACTCGTGCGAAGCGTCACCTCCTCGGGGAGCGGCGGCACCGTGTCCGTGTTGAGCGGCGGGTTGACCTGCCCGGCCACCAGGTCCAGCACCTCGCCGCTCGCGGCGAGGAAGAAGTCCCCCGTCCCCGGAGGCCCGGTGTTGAGCGCCACCTGCCCGGTCTTGTTGGTCGCAAAGAACGAGCCGGCCGGAGCGTTGGCGACCGGATTGCCGAACTGCGTGGAGAAGGTGACCGCACCCGGGCCCGCCGCCGCCGTGGCGGGCGTGCCGAGGACGATGGTGTCGGCGACGAAATCCACGCCGCCGTCGGCGAGGTCCTGGCCCGACGTCCCCAATGAGATGCCCGCGGGGCGCCGCAGCAGCACGATGTTGCTGGCGTCGACCTCGATGGTCTTTGC
>JAOTUO010000166.1 GCA_029863845.1 Myxococcales bacterium | reverse complement strand
GCCCGTCGATCATCGTTTCGAGTACATCGCCGAAACGGTCCTTGTTGCTCACACCGTCGCCCGCGGTATACGAATCACCGAAGAGCAGAACGCGGTACACGTCCTCCGGCTTCTCGGACTCGAAATTGTGACGGCACCGGAAACCCTGCTCGTTCGTGCGGAGCAGGTAGCCGCCGCCCTCGTGGTCGACCCGCGCCTTCAGACCCGGAATGAAACGGTAAGCGAAGGTGGGATGGTATTCGAAGAGCTGCCGATTCATCTCGTCAATCGGTCAAAAGAAAAGGGAAAAAAGTCTATATTGTCGATAGGTTGGAGTCAACGCGAACCCCGGCCAGAAGCATGGCAAGCGGCAGCCCTTCCCCACAGGGGGTTGCGGCCGCATGCACGGGCGCGTTCCACGCCTCCTTGCCCTCCCGCTCGTGGAACGACGACCCGGCGGTCCTTGGGCTAGGCTGCTGCACCTCGAATCGCCCGGCATTCTCTCGAGAAGAGGTCGCGTTGGTGGAACCGCTCCGGATCTTGTTCGTTGGGGATCTGACCCCCTATCTGACCACCCGCGCTCGACTCGACGCCTTCCTCCGCCTCGGACACTCCGTCGAAGCCATCGATATGAGCGACGCTCTGTCCTCGGACAACGCCTTCATCCAGCGTCTCAACCACTGGAGCCTCCTCACTCCGCAGGTGTTCGCGTTCAACCGTACGCTCCTCGATACGGCGCGCCGCCGGGACTTCCAGGTGATCTGGATCGAGAAGGGAACCTTCGTCTTTCCTCGGGTCGCCAAGGCCCTCAAGGCGCTCCCCGGTGCGATTCTCGTCTATCACAACACGGACGACTGGAAGGCGAAGACCTCGATCTTTCACGGTCTGCACTGGCGCTTCCTGCTGAGGACCCTGGACCTCTACGACGTTCACATCACCTCGAATCTCCACAACGTGAGGGAGTTTCGCGAACGCGGCCTGCCCCACGTCCACCACATGGAACTCTGCGCCAACGAGGCCATCGTCCATCCTGGCGAGCTGAGCCAGGCAGAGCGGGCGGAATACGGCGGTGCCATCGGTTTCATCGGCCATCACGAGCTCACCACCGAGCGCAGCTTGGCCCGGATCGTGGAGGCGGGGATGCCGCTGAAGATCTACGGTGGCGGTTGGCACCGGGCCGGCGCCAACAGCGTCCTTCGAGACGCACTCCAGCACCGCTTCGTCATGGGCGACGACTACGCCAAGGCCATCATCTCGTTCGACATCAACATCGGCATCGTATCCGTCTTGAACCGCAACCATACGGCTTCACGGACCTTCCAGATTCCGGCTCTGGGAGCATTCATGCTTCACCCGCGCAACGAGGTCGTCACCGGCTACTTTCGGGAGGACGAGGAGATGGCTTTCTTCGGCTCGGACGACGAACTCGTAGAGAAGTGTCGCTATTACCTCGAGCATCCCGAGGAGCGGCGCCGCATCGGCGAAGCGGGTCGCCGACGCTGCATCGAGTCCGGCTACTTCGAAACCGACCGGGTAGAAGAGGTCATCCCCCTGCTCCAGCAGCAGGCACGCGGCCAGCATTCCCGTCACTCCACGTAGCCGAGCACACGCAGCATCTCGACGGTTTGCGCGTCCTCCTCCACCGGAACCCGTTCTACCCAGCGCGAGACGGGATCGTCGATCGACTTCTCAAGGGCTTCGACGCGATCGGGCAGCGCACGCGCCAGGCTTCGCCGTTCGTCGGGGTCCCGAGTGAGATCGTAGAGTTCGTAGGTCGAGCCGTAGCCGGACCAGACGAGACGCAGCCCATCTTCTTCGATGCTCCGCATACAGACGTGGCTCAGATACGGGCGATGAACGGCGGACGCCGTGGTCGAGTAGATCGAGGCGTAGCGGCGCGAGCGCGCCCGCGCCTTGGCCCACTCGACGGGATCGACGCTACCCGACGCGGCCACACGCACGAGCAGGTCGAAGAAATCCCGCGCTTCGAGCGGGGCCGAGATCTCGTCGGCCTCGCCGCCGGGTATGTGGACGATCGTCGGGAGCCAGATCGCCTCCCGGTACAGCGAGTACCCGTGACCGCGCTCGCCGTGCTCGCCGAACTCCTCTCCGTGGTCCGACGTCACGACCACCACCGTCGGTTCGGGGAGCTGCCGCCTGAGGTTGTCGAGGAGCCCCCCTACCGCGCGATCCACGTAGCGGACCTCGGCGTCGTAGGACTCCCGTGCTTCGCCGTGCGAGCGGGCCTCCGGCCCGCCGCTCAGGTACGGGGTGTGCGGGTCGAGGTAGTGAACGTACAGGAAGAGAGGCTTCCAGCCGTCCTCCTTGCCGACGCTTCGCCGCGCCAGCCAACCCCGCACCGCCCGGTTGACGTCCTCGGCTCGCGCATAGGCGTGCGCGCCGGCTGGTAACTGATGGAACTCGTCGAATCCCTGCGCGAAGCCGGAGCCGCGGCCCACGGCGGCGAAGTTGGTGACGAACGCGGTCGTGCTGTACCCGTAGGACCGCAGTGACTCGGCCAGGGTGAGCTGCTCGTCCGGGAGCCGGTCACCCCGGTCGACCGCGCCGTGTTCCTCGGGCAGGAGGCCGGTGAAGAACGAGGCGACCGAGGGGCGCGTCCAGCTCGCATTCGCGAGGACGTTGGTGAACACGACGGACTCCTGTGCGAATCGGTTGAGCTCCGGCGTCGCGTGGGGATCGCCGCCGTATGCGGCGAGCGCGTCGGCGCGAAGCGTGTCGATCAGCACGAAGACGATGTTGGGCGGCCTCGTCGCGGTCGGCCCCCGGCTCGGCAGAGCGGCCAGCGTCCCGCTCCCCTCGTCCCGCTGCGCGCGCCGCTCCGCCCAGAGCTCCTCGCACATTGCCTCGACGTCGTTCGCGATCAGGTAATAGGCGGGGGTCCCCAACAGCTTGTTGTGACGCAGCAGGTGCCAGCGGATGTCGTTGGACGTATGGAAGAGAGTGACCAGGGTGACCACGAACAGCGTCGCCACGAGCGCGAAGATCACAGCCAGCCGATTTGCTCTCCAGTCTCGCGAACGCAGTCGGACGGCGAGAAAGAACGCGAATCCCATGCCCACCGCGGCGACGGCGAACGCGGCGGGGCGACCCGGCACCATGGCCTGCTCGCGCAGGTGCCAGACGAGCAGCGCGCCCACACCGAGACAGGCGAGCAGGCCGGGCAGCGCCGCCACACACGCGAGCCAGAGGCTCCCCGCGTACAGGGTGAGCGCGAGCAGCGCATAGATGACTGCGAACCCGGCGACATCGGCGGCGTCGTACGCGGAGGTCGCGGTGCACAGCGCGAGGCCCAGCAGATAGACGGCCAGCCCGACCACGAGTAGCCCGTCGGCGATCCATCCCGCTCCACGGCCCGGAGATCTCTTCATCGAGATCGACTTTCCGCGCGCGCCTTCACCCCCGGTGCCACGAGCTCGAGCACCCGATACCCGCCTGGCTCGAGGGTCAACGGATCAGTCGCTCGAATCGGTGCCGGTCGCCTTCGAATCGTCCGTGGCGGCCTTGGAAAGGCCGAGGAAGCGCTTGATCCTCGTCCAGTAGGCGTTGATGGCGACGATGGCGCCCGCCAGCACGGCGACGAGAGCTTGCAGGATGAAGCTGCCGGACCCGGGGTCGAGATAGGCGAGTCGCGTCTGCCCGCCGGGGCTCCCGGCCGCGGACGCGACCCCGGCGACCAGCACGACCGCGAACACGAGAACCACCGAATGCACCCGTCTGCGAAGCACGCTGCCAATCCCCCTTTCTCCCATCTCCACACCCATTGTGCGCCCCTCGCCGTCTCGGGCTCGAGGGATTCCCGAGCATCCCGGCCCCTCGGCGTCCGGCCTTCCGGATTATGACAAATCCCCCCGCGGGATCGAGGCGCCCCGCCAGAGGCGCGAAATTCGAGCGAGTCGACGCCAGGTCTGCTTGCTGCGCTCAACGGGGTGAACGGTCGAAGCGGCGTGAGGCCTTCGATGGCTCTACCCGCAGGTTCCTCGGATTCCGATGACGCGGTAGGATCAAACCGGCATGACGCGATCCCGTACAGCCCAGCGCCTGCATCCGACCCTCCGCACCCGGCTCACCGGCGGTGTCCTGCTCCCGCTCTACTATCGGGTGAGCGGCATCGACGTCGTCTCGCTCCAGCGCGAGCTGGAGAACGATCAGTGGCTCGGGCGCGAGGCGCTCGATCACAAGCAAGCCCGGCGGATTCGGGAGATCCTGCTCCACGCCTGGGATCACGTTCCCTTCTACCGCAAGCGCTTCGAAGCAACGGGGATGCAGCGGGCGGATCCCCCGCGTGCGCCGGGATCGGAGAGAGCGAGACCCCGCTGGCGAGGCCAGTACAGAAGGATCCACGAGAGCCAAAACCGCAACGACCGCATCCACTAGCTTCCCTTCGCCGATTGCTCGGGGACACTCGATTATGCAACGATTCCAGAACCCGCGGCCGGAAAACGCAGCACGGCGCTGCGTCTACGACGCCGGAGGGGACCGCGCCTCTTGAACGGACGCGGGATTCTCCCATACTGCGCTCGCGGTGGCCGACGACCTGCGCGAGCGCCTCTACGCCTCCTACGTCTCGAGCGGCCAGACCGGGGCGCCCGACAGCCTGGCTGGCCTCGCGCCGCGCGTCCCCAGCCTGCGGCGCTTGGTCGATCGGTACTTCCCGCCGGAGCGTGACGCCGCGATCTTCGAGGTGGGCTGCGGCTACGGCGCGTTGGTCCACGTCGCGGGCGAGGCCGGTTATTGCAACGTTCGCGGCGTGGACATCTCCGCCGAGCAGGTGGAGGCGGCCGCCCGCCTCGGGATCGACGGCGTCGCGCGCGGCGACCTGATGGAGGTTCTGGCCGGGATTCCCGAGGCCTCTCAGGACGCCGTCGTAGCCATCGACGTGCTGGAGCACTTCGGCAAGGACGACCTGCTCCGCTTCGTCGACGCGGTGGCCCGGGTGCTGCGCCCGGGCGGGCGCATCGTGCTGCGCGTCCCCAACGCCGAGTCGCCATTTTTCGGCGCCATCCGCCACGGCGACCTCACCCACGAGCTCGCCTTCACCCGCCAGTCCCTGTCGCAGCTTTTCCTCACCTCCGGCTTCGGCGGCGTGCGCTGCTACGAGGACGATCCAGTGCCGCACGGCGCGAAGAGCCTGGCCCGCGCTGCGCTCTGGAAGCTATTCCGAACCGGCATGCGTCTCGTCACCGCCGCCGAAACCGGCGAGACCGGCCGCGACGCCGTCTTTACCCGCAACGTGATTGCGGTGGCAGAGCGCTAGCGGATGGCGGGGAACGGATCTCGCCCGCCGTCCTGTGCCTCTCTCACAAACGCGTAGGAAAAATGAGGGGCGTGCTCAACGTCTGATAAGGCCCGATGTGACAATTCCCGTGGGGGCTATCGACCGACGGGACCCTAGGTGGAATCACTACGGGAGCCGGTCGGAGCGGGGCACCCGGGTCGCGGCGCTCTTCTACTCATTGATCGAGTCCCCCCCCCGCTCGCGGGCCTGGCCTCCTCGCGCACCCCGAGGAACGCCGGCGAATCGCGGCGGCCGGCCGGCGCCGCTGCGAGCGGTCCGGCTACTGCGAGACGGATCGCGTCCGCGAGGTCCTCCCCACCCTGCGGGAGGCGCTCCACGCCCGGCGCTGATCCGTCTCGAGCGGGCGCGGGGCAGCCGGCTCGCAGCGCATCTTCGAACACGGCGCACAGTCGGTCCATGGAGTTCTCCCAGGAGAAGCGCTCCGCACGCGCCCGGCCCCGCTCGATCCTTCCCGGCGTCTCGTCACGCTGCTATCGAATCCGCTCCACGGCCTCCGCCAGCGCCACCGGGTCGTGCGGGTGGAATCACAGCGCGACATCCGCGGCGACCTCGCGGCACGTCGGAATGTAGGATGCGACGATCGGCGCCCCGGCCAGCATCGCCTCGAGGAGCGACGGGAAGACGAGTGCGACGGCGCCGCGGTAGTACGAGAAGATCTCGCGATAGGGAACGGGGCCGAGGAATCGCACGCGGGGCCCGAGCTGGAACTCGCCCGCGAGGCGACGCAGCCCCCTCACGTATCCGGGATCGATCGAGTCGGGGCCGGCGATCCAGACGGTCGACCCTCTCCATCTCGGGCGCGAGAGCTTCCGGAGGCGCCCGGCCCCTCGGCGTCCAGCCTTCCCGATTCTGGCACCCCCCCAAGGAATCGAGGCGCACCGCCAGGGGTGCCGATTTCATGCGAGTCGACGCCAGGTCTGCTTGCTGCGCTCAACGGGGTGAACGGTCGAAGCGGCGTGAGGCCGCCGATGGCTCTGCCCGCAGGTTCCTCGGATTTCGATGACGCGGTAGGATCAAACCGGCATGACGCGATCCCGTACAGCCCAGCGCCTGCATCCGACCCTCCGCACCCGGCTTACCGGCGGTGTCCTGCTCCCGCTCTACTATCGGGTGAGCGGCATCGACGTCGTCTCGCTCCAGCGCGAGCTGGAGAACGATCAGTGGCTCGGGCGCGAGGCGCTCGAGCACAAGCAAGCCCGGCGGATTCGGGAGATCCTGCTCCACGCCTGGGATCACGTTCCCTTCTACCGCAAGCGCTTCGAAGCAACGGGGATGCAGCGGGCGGACCTCGAGGAGCGCGGAATCCTGGAGAGAATCCCTCCGCTCACGAAGCAGGAGGTCATCGAGCACTGCGAGGAGTTCGTGGATACCTCGAACCCGAGGCCCCTCGAGTGGAGCACGACCGGAGGCTCCACCGGGGAGACCGTTCGCTTCTGCCAGGATCGGGCGGCGTTGGCGAGCATCAAGGCCCGCGAGATGCGATTCCATCACTGGATGGGGGTGCAGACCGGCGAGCGCATCGCGCGCCTGTGGGGATCGCCGATCGACCGCGAGAAGGCCTATACGCTGAAGGAGCGCCTGCTCCGCCGGATCAAGAACGTCTGCTTCCTCGACGGCTACGACCTCAGCGAGGCCGCGATGGCCGCCTACGCGAAGCGGCTTCGCGAGTTCCGGCCGCAGCTCCTCATCGCCTTCACGACCTGCCTCAACATCCTCGCGGAGTACATGGAAGAACACGGGCTGGGCGGCGTGCGGCCGCGCGCCATTCTGACCACTTCCAGCCCCCTGTATCCGAGCTATCGGGCCCGCTTCGAGCGGCTCTTCGAGTGTCCGGTCTTCGACGAGTACGGATCCCGGGAGTTCGGCGGCATGGCCCACGAATGCCCTGCCCACCAGGGGCTCCACGTCGACATGGAGGACGTGCACATCGAGGTCACGCGAGCGAGGAGCCTTGCGCCGGCGGGAGACACAGGGGAGTTGCTCGTCACGGGGCTCTTCAACCGGGCCTTTCCGCTGATCCGCTATCCGATCGGCGACCTCGGGCGCCATCTGTCCCAGCCGTGTGCTTGTGGTCGCGGAAGCACGCTCATCGAGATCGTCAAGGGCCGCAGCTCCGAGTTGCTGATGGGCCCGAAGGGGATCCCCGTGCTGGGCGAGTATTTCATCGACGTTTTCGACTCCTTGCCCGGCGAGGTCCGGAAGTTCCGCATCCATCAGACGGGAGCGAAGACGCTGCGCGTGGTGCTCGTCGCGGCACCGGCGTTCGGGGAAGGCTCGCGCCGCTACGTTCTCGAGGCAATCGCCCAGAAGTTCGGAGACGAGATGGAAGTCGAGTTCGAGTACATGGACGAGATCCCCCCCCTGCCCTCCGGCAAGCAACTGCTGACCATCAACGAAACCTCGCCGAAACCCACGGACCGAGGCACCGCTTCGCAAGAGCCGTGATCGGGCGCGTCAGGCGGGCCGCGCTTCTGCTGCTGGAGGCCGCGCGGAGCACGCGGGTTCCCCACGACCCGCGCATCGCGCAGGCTCTGAAGGAGCTCGCGGCGCACTCCGCAGGCCAGCGCCCTGCCGACGGCATCGAGCGCTACTTGCGCGAGCGGCCCGCTCTGGCGAGGCTCGAACTCACCCAGGACTGGCATCGCGACACAGCGAGCGGCGAGCTCCGGCTCCGTTACCAGTCGAGTCTCGTGGCGCCCGGGTGTCTGCGCCTGGTGGCGGCGCCACCCGGGCGTGGAACCCTGGTCTTCCTGCACGGGTCGCTCGCCTCGGCGGACGACGCCCTCGGAGGCCGCGAACGTCCCGGGCCCGTCGCAGAGCTGGCCCGCGATGCCGGGCTGGGTCTCGCCTGCTGGGACTGGCCTTTCCAGAGTGAGCGCGGTTCGGGCGGGTTGTACTCCGGGCTGCGACTCCACATCTCGGGCGAGCGGGAGTACGCGCGCATCCTCCCCGCGCTCGGGACCTCGCTGTGGCGGGAGTTCGTCGCCGAGCTCCGCTTTGCGCTGCGGCAGATCCGGCGGCAGGTGGGAGAAGGGTCGCCCCTGCACGTGGTGGGGAGTAGCATGGGCGGCGGCTTCGCCTACGCGGCACCGCTGCTGGGCGTCGAGATTGCCAGCGCGGCGGCGATCGGCTCCTGTGCCAGGGTGGCCGACCTGCTGGCCGAAGGTGCCACGCGAACCCATGGATTCTTCTTCTATCCCCTCGACGGCCTGCGTTACTTCGATCTGGAGGACATCGTGGACCGGGTGCTCGCGCGCGGCACGCGATTGCTCATCCTGCACGGTGATCGCGACTGGGGCTGTCGCGAAAGCACGCGCCGGGCACTTCGGACCCACGGAGTGCGGACCGGGAGAGTGCCGACGATCGAGGTTCTACCCGATCACGGCCACGAGTTCTCGGATGCGATCCGCGCGCGCGTACTCGCCTTCCTTCGCGAGGCGGAGCCCCGCTGATCCGGGCCATGCCGGGAGTCCTCTGCCCGTTCTTCGAATTCTGCGGCGGCCCGGCGCGCGTGGGTCTCGACGACGAGGGTCATCGACCGCCGCGCCGTCTCCGCAGATGGTCGCGCCAGCCGGCGGGAGGCTGGAAGGGGCGTCCGAGCACGGGCTCGAGCTCGCGGTCGACGACGGCGGCCCCATCGAGCACGCACTCGATGTCGTCATCGGCGTCGCGGGTCGCGACGGGCCACCGCATCGTTCGGAAGGACTCCCGGACGAGCGGGATCGCCGCAGGGTCGAACCCCATCAGGCGGCAGGCCACCTTGTCGGTGGCCGCCACATCGTCGCCGAAGACCAGGGTTCCGGCGTCGGCGGCCCGGGGATCCAGAGGGCCGTCGCGTTC
>JAOTUO010000165.1 GCA_029863845.1 Myxococcales bacterium | reverse complement strand
TCACGACGAGAAGCTGTTGCTCGGCGGCGCGCAGGCGCTGTTCGACGCTTTCGCCCAGCCCCAGCAGCGGCCGGACGACCGTGACGCTGACCAGCGCGAGCGCGAGCAGGGCGCCGGCGCTCGCGACCAGGATCCGCTCCCGCGCCGACAAGCTGTCGAAAGCCGCCCGCAGCTTCTCCCAGATTCCGCTCATGTCCGGATCCCGGTCACGGGCGCTCGTCCGACGGGGCGAGGCTGATCGTGACGTTGAAGCGCTTGCCGCCGCGCTTGCGGTCGGTCTCGATGGCTCCGATGCGGGCCTGGGCGAAGGGCGCGAATTTCGCGAGCTCCGCGCCCAGACGGTCGGCCGCCTCGAAGCTCTTGGCGTAGACCCGCATCCGCACCGTCTGCCGGTCGATGCTGAGCTCTTCGAAGAGGATGTCGAGATCGGGCGGAATGCGCCTGGAGATCTCGGTCAGGACGTCGAGGGCCGAAAGGTTTCCCCGGTACACCCCGAGGAACTCGGCGCGTTCGTTGGCGGCTCGAACCGCTTCGCGAAGACCGGTCCCCACGCTGGCCGGGACGGGTCCCGGCAGCGCTTCGCTGTAGAGGCGGGCGATCTCCGTCTCGATCGTGCTCGCGCGGCGCGACTCGAGCGCGGTGGAGACCCCGAAGCTCACGATTGCCAGCAGCAGCGCGACGGCGGCGAGCACACCCGTCCCGCCGAAGTCGCGGCGGTAGCGGCCCAGGTCGAGGCGGACCGCGAACTCCTTGCGTCGGAAATTCATCCGCGTGCGCGCCTGTGCGGTTCCGCGCAGGGCCAGCGCGATGGCCGGTGCGAAGAGGGCCGGGGCGCCGCCGGCGGCCAGCCCCTTGACCGACTCTTCCCGCGGCAGGCCGAGGCGCGCGGCGTGCGCGCCGGTGCGCTCCGTCAGGTACTCGTCGATGCGGTCGAGCTGGGCCGTGCCACCAAAGAGCGTCAGCTCGCAGACCACGTTCGGCCCGTGCCGGACGAGGACGGGCTCGAGCGACGCCAGTGTCCGCACGATCTCGCGGGCGATCCGATCGAGCACGGCGCCCGCCTCCGGAGAGCGCACGCGGGTCCCCGGACCGATGAGCCCCTCTTCGCACTTGGCGCGCTCGGCTTCTTCGGATGAGAACCCGCGGTCCTTGGCGAGTCCGTCCGTGAGGGCCAGACCGCCGAGCGCCACCGTGCGCGCCGCCACCGCGCGGTCGTCCAGCAGCAGGCAGAAACGCGAGCGGCGGTGGCCGAGGTCTATGAGCAGCCGCGGGCCGGGCAGGTCGAAGACCGCGACCAGGTTGCCGAGCACGAGGCCCTCGGCCTCGAGGACGCGGGGCTCGCAGCTCGCCGCCCGCAGGGTGTCGAGCAGGTTCGAGACCTCGCGCCGGGGCGCCAGGGCGGCGATCACCTCGCTTCGCGAACGATCGCCCCCGACGACGGCCCAGTCCAGGACGAACTCGTCGAGGTCGAAGGGCAGGTCGTTCTCCACCTCGAAGGGCACGCCCTGGGCGAGCTTGCGGCGATCGCGGAAAGGAAACTCGAGGCGGTGTGCCGAGATGCGGTCGCCGGGCAGCGCCGCGACGACGTTCTCGGTGCCGAGCCCGTACCGCTGCGTGAATCCGGCGACGAGCGCCGACAGCGAGTCCTCGGGCTCGGCGCGGGGGACGCTGCGCAGCTGCACGGCCTCGAGCCCGCGTAGCGTCTGCCGGAGCTCCACGGCCTTGAGGTGGTGACTGCCGAGGTCGAGCCCGAGTACGTTCTTCAGAATGGGCATCGCCGCCAACCCCTCAGCGAACCACCCAGGATAGCAGCTGGGGGTCCTCGGGCTGGGTGAGGTCGAGCACCGTTTCGATGGTGCGGCGCACATCGCCGATTCGAGCCTCGGCACGGACCGTGAAGACCTGCGAGGCGGTGGTCGGCGGCGGGTAGATCGTGTTCGCGTTGGGCACGATCTCGGACATCGGCGTGCAGCCCTCGGCGCTTTGCCCCTCGGGACAGATGAGGCCGTCTCCCTCCCGCGCCTTGAGGATCGCGCGCACCGTGCTCTCCGTCGCCAGCCGCAGGTCGACACCGTCGTTGAAGAACAGCAGGGCGAGCACGTGGGGGGGCGCCGTGTTGAGGTTGATGCCGGTCCCGCGCGCGTACGGGTACACCGTCACGTAGGCGTGCAGCGCCTCGACCAGCTTGGCGTCGAAGCCCTCGACCAGGCGGAGCTCGTCGACGCTGAGCAGGGCGCGGTTGGCGGCGCGGTAGGGCGGATCCTGCCGCTGGTAGTAGTCGTCCTCGGCCCCCCCGCGCTGGCGCAGGTCGTCCGCGTCGACGTAGTCGATGAGATTGGCGGCGAGCTCCTTCGCATCGTACAGCTTCTCGCCCGGCGGGATCTGCATGTCGTCGATCACCTTCTCGAGCAGGTCGTGAAGGAGGATCTCGGTCTGCTCGTCGAGGGCGCCGCCCGGGTCGAAGTTGAACAGCGCGTTCAGATTGAGCTTTCCGCCCGAGTCCTCGATGTGCAGGCGCAGCGTCGCTCCGGCGGCCGCCTCGATCTCGGCATCGGCGATGCGAAACCACGGGTCGCGCTGGCTGTCCAGGGCCAGACCCTGCTGGCTCTTCTGAAGCCGGTCCTCGAGGATCAGTGCGGTGGCCAGCCGCACGCCTCCGCGGGCCAGGGCTTCGGCGCGGGCGGCCGACTCGCGGTTGCGGGAGATCATCGCGTCGACCGTGGCCCGGCGCGTGAAGGTCGCCACGCTGCTCACGAGCAACAGGGCGAAGAAGAGCACCACCAGGAGCACGATGCCGCTCTCTCGCTCGGAGGTTCTCACAGCCCGAGCCTGGCCAGACATTCGGGGCGGATCCCCCGCTGATACAGGGGCGTGGACACGATCTGCTCACGGAAGTCCGTGATGGGTCGATTGGCGTGCTGCCGCATGAACGCGGTCATCTCCTCCTCCGGCACGAGACCCACGTTCTCCAGGACGCACTCCCTGACCGTGGGCACGTCTCCGGCGGCGGTGCTCCCGAACTCCCGCGAGCCCTCGTCGCGGCTGCCGCCGATCGAGCCGTCTGCGTCTTCCCCGGCCTCCTCGTCGTCGGCTCCGCCACCTCCGGCCGCGCCCTGCGGGTCGAGCAGCGCCACGAGGTCCAGCGGGCGCACGGTAAGCAGCACGCGTCGTCGATAGGGCACCGGCTCCGACCCGTCGCTGCTGAGCATCGCCACCTCGATCTCCACGGCCATCGGCAGCTCGCTCGACTCGACGAGCTGGGAGGAGTCCCAGCGGGCTGACCTCCCGCCGGCCTCGTCGACGAGGGCGACCCCGAAGGATGCGATGCCGTCGGCCAGCAGCGCGGCGGCGTCGTCGGAGTCCGACGGGAAGCTCCGATCGAGGCCCTCGGGCAGTCGGGGCGACGACCAGCGCCGCAGCTCGAGTTCGTCGTCCTCGCCGCGCTGCACCGTATAGCTGACGACGGCGAGGTCCGACTCGTGGCCGCCCGTGCTGCGGGGGCGGTGGTTCCGCGTCACGAACTTGATGTGGTCCGCGCCGGTGCTCGAGTACTCGGACTCCGCCAGGAACACCCAGGGGTGCGCCAGCGGATCGACGTCGTCGGGCTTGCGGACCAGGACGGCGGCTTCGAAGTCGCGCGCCATGCGGTCGAGGATCGCGGTTGCGCGTCGGACCCCGCGCGTGTGATCCGCGGCGCGGTTTCCGGCCCGCGACAGGTCGACATAGAAGTCGAGCGCGATGCCCAGCACGAGCCCCGTCAGCAGCACGACGGCGAGCACCTCGATCAGCGTGAACGCGGCGGCCCGGCGCATCAGCTCCCTCCCTCCCGGGCGTCGGCCACGGCGCTGAGCTGGGCGGATACGGCTTCGCGGTCGAATCCGTAGGTGGTGCGCACCACGCGATTCTCGTCCATGCCCTCGTCCCAGGTGACGGTCAACTCGATCTCGCGCAGGCTCGCGAGGACGCCGGCCGCTGCGGGCGGGTCCGCGTCGCTTCCGGGAGGCAGCGGGAGCTCGAAGGGCCTGACCTCCACGGAAATCCGGAAGGCGTCCTCCTCGCTCTCGGTGCGGCCGATTTCCGGGACGCCGCTCACTTCGAGGTCGGTCTCGAGGTCGCTGAGGAGCCGGTCGGCCACGAGGGAGGCCTCCATCCGGCGCCGGCTGCGGCCCTCGGCGCGCAGGCCCTGGATCGCCACGTCGGCGAGCACGACGTACAGGATCCCAAGGACCGCCACCGCCGCGAGCACCTCCAGCAGCGTGAAGGCCGCGCCAGACGGGCTACTGCGATTCATCGCGGATTCTCACGGCGTCGGCGAGCGGGAGGACGTCGAGAGTGACGCTGCGTCCCGACTCGTCCTCGAGGACGATCCCAGTGTAGACGGTAGTGCCGTCGCGATCGAAGGCGATGTAGGCCTCGCCGCGCCCGATCCAGCCCTCCGGCGTCTCGAGACCGACGATGGCGAGACCGTCCTCCAGGGCGTGATCGCGACCGAGCAGGCCGGTGAGCGGCAGGTACTGCCGCCGTGCAGCGCGGGGGGGCGCGAGGGACAGGAGCGCGCCGCCGGTCGGATCCGACGGGGGCGCCGCGGGCGTCGGCTCTCCGCGCGCCTCGTCCTCGCTGACGAGCCACTCCAGCCGGTAGGACGCGTCGTCGAGATCGATCCAGATGCGATGGGGAACGCCGGTCACGATCGCCCGCTGGCGCGCCAGCTCGAGCTGCCCCCCGATGCGCTGGGCCTCCCGGTGGAGGGCTCGCGATCGAATCGTGCCCAGGTTCGGAATCACCAGACTTGCCATCAGCGCGAAGATGGCGACGACCGCCAGCATCTCGATCAGGGTGAAGGCGGCGGTCCGGCGCCGGCGCCTCGAGCTCTGGCGTGCCTTTGCCACCGCCTACGTTCCGAAGTCGTCTTCCGACTCGGCCCAGTTGCCGATGTCGGCGTTGATGCCCTCGCCGCCCGCAACGCCGTCGGCGCCGAAGGACCACAGGTCGAAGTAGTCCCGATTGTGCTGGCCCGGTGATTCGTAGTGATAGCCGTCACCCCAGGGGTCGGGCGGGACGCGTCCTCCCTTCAGATAGCCGCCGGGCTGGTAGTTGCGAGGCTCGGGGCTGGGCGGCGTGACGAGCGCCTCGAGCCCCTCCTCGCTCGTGGGGAATCTGCCGTTGTCCATGCGGTACATCTCCAGCACCCCTTCCAGACTGGCGATCTGGGCCCGGGCGGCGGTAACGCGGCCCTTGTCCACCTGCCGGAAGACCGCCACGCCCACGATTCCGCTCAGAAGACCGATGATCAGGACCACGGCCATGATCTCGATCAACGTGAAGCCCGTGCCTCGCTTGCGTTTGTCACTCGCCATCGCGTCCTCTCTCAGCTGAGCGAGCTCGTGACCTGTAGCAGCGGCACGAGCGTCGCCAGGATGATGACCACCACGATTCCCACCATGATCAGGATCAAGAACGGCTCCAGCAACGCCGTGAGCCGGGTCACGGTGGTCTCGACCTGCTCCTCGTAGGTGTCGGCCACCTTGCCGAGCATGGCCTCCAGCTCGCCGCTTCGCTCGCCCACCTCGATCATGTGGGTGACCAGGGGAGGGAACTCGCCGCTGGCGCGCAGTGGGGTTGCCACGCTCGCGCCCTCGGTGATGCTCTCCCGCGCCGCGTCGATCGCCTGCTTCAGGACGGTGTTGCCGGTGACGTCCCCGCTGGTCGCGAGCGCGCGCACGATGGGCAGCCCTCCGGCCAGCAGCGTCGAGAGCGTGCGGGTGAAGCGCGCGATGGCGAGCAGCCGAACCACGCGCCCCAGCACGGGCATTCCGAGCTGCGCCCGATCGTAGAGGGCGCGACCGCGCGCGGTGCGGACGGCGGCGCGGAAGCCCACGGCGAGGGCGACGACGACCAGGCCGATGGCCCACCAGCCGTCGCGTGCGAAGTTGGCCAGCGCGATGATCCAGCGGGTGTAGAAGGGCAGGGGCTGGTTGAGGCTCACGAGGAGCTCCGTGATCTGGGGCAGCACCACCGTCACCAGCGTGCCCACCACGACCATCGCGAACACCAGCATCACCGCCGGGTAGATCAGGATCGACGACACCTTGTTTCGCAGCCGCACCTGGCTCTCCAGGTACTCGGCCAGGCGCTCCAGGACCTGCTCCAGCGCCCCGCCGGCCTCGCCCGCCCGGACCATGCTGACGTAGAGCTCCGGAAAGGCGTTCGCCTGGGCCAGGGCGTCCGCGAACGAGGCTCCCTGATTGACGCGGTCGCGCACGCGGCTGATCACCGACTTCAGGCGGGGGTTCTCGACCTGTTCGGTGAGCGCGGCCAGCCCCTCGACCAGCGGAATTCCCGAGCCCACCAGCGTGGCCGCCTGGCGCGTGAGCAGGGACAGGTCCATGCCCGAGATGCGCTGGAAGGAGGGCAGGCGCCAGCGCGGCCCGTCGGCCCGCGACTCCGACCGGGCTCGCGCCTCCGAAAGCTCCGTGAGGAAGATGCCGTCGCGGCGCAGCCTCGCCCGGGCCCCCCGGGCGGTGTCGGCGTCGAGCACGCCCCGGGTCGATCGCCCCGACGTGGTGACGCCTTTGTACTCGAAGACGGGCATGGCGACGAGACCTCAGATCTGCGCGACGGCGCCTTCGTCCTCGGTGGCCCGGAGCACCTCCGCGACGGAGGTGATGCCTTGCAGCACCTTGGCGGCGCCGTCGACCCGGAGCGTGCGCATGCCCTTGCTCACGGCCTTCTGCTTGATGGTCTTCGAGTCGATGTTCTGGGTCACGAGCGCGCGGATATCGTCGTCGATCAGCATCAGCTCGAAGATCCCCACGCGGCCGCGGTAGCCGGAGTAGTTGCACGCCGAGCAGCCCTCGGCGCGGTAGAAGCGAAGCGTTCGCTCCGACGGCGTCAGGCCGATCTCCCGCTGCTCTTCGGGGCTGGGCGCGTAGGCCTGGCGGCATTCGAGGCACAGCACGCGCACGAGGCGCTGGGCGAGGACGGCGACCAGCGAGGACCCCACCAGGAAGGGCTCCACCCCCATGTCGACCAGGCGCGTGATCGAGCTCGGCGCGTCATTGGTGTGGAGCGTCGAGAACACCAGATGCCCGGTGAGCGAGGCCTGGATCGCGATCTCCGCCGTCTCGAGGTCGCGGATCTCGCCGACGAGCACGACGTTGGGGTCCTGGCGCAGCACCGAGCGCAGCCCGCCCGCGAACGTGAGTCCGATCTTGGGGTTCACCTCGATCTGGCTGACCCCGCGCAGCTGGATCTCTACGGGGTCCTCGATCGTGATGATGTTCTTGTCGGTGGCGTTGATGCGGTTCAGCGCGGCGTAGAGCGTCGTCGTCTTGCCGCTGCCGGTCGGGCCCGTGACCAGGACGATGCCGTTGGGGCGCGTGATCAGGCGCGCGAGCGCGAGCAGCTGCCGCTCGCCGAAGCCGAGAGTCTCGAGGTCGAGCATCTCCTGCGAGCGCGGCAGCAAGCGCATGACCACGCGTTCGCCGTGCGCGATGGGCACCGTGGAGAGGCGCACGTCGTAGTCGCGCCCCGCGATCTTGAGCCGGATGCGCCCGTCCTGGGGCAGTCGCTTCTCGGCGATGTTCAGGCCCCCCATGATCTTGATGCGCGAGACGATGCTGGCCATGAGCGCCCGCGACAGCGGCTTGATCGGCTCGTAGAGCACGTCGTCGATGCGGAAGCGCACCCGGACCTCGCGCTCGAACGGCTCGAGGTGGACGTCGCTGGCCCGCTCCTTCACGGCGTGCTGGAGCAGCGAGTTCACGAGCTTGATGATCGGCGACTCGTCGGCGGCCTCGAGCAGGTCCTGGGGCTCGTGGCTGATTTCCTCGGCCAGGGCGTCGAGGTCGTCGACGGCGTCCTCGGCCAGAGCGTCCGTGGCGGTCGGGCCGCGGTCGTAGACGTCGTTGATCGCGCCGATGAGCGTGCGCTGGGTGGTGAGCTCGAGCGAGAGCTCGGCGCCGTCGAAGAGCAGACGCAGGTCGTCGAGCGGCGCGGTGGCGAGGGGATCCACCACGGCCACCCGCACCGTGCCGCGCGGCTCGCGCCCCAGCGGCAGGATCAGGTGGGTCTTCGCGAAGGCGATCGGCACTCGCTCGATCAGCGCTTCGTCGACGTCCTCCCGGCCGAGCTGCGGCCGGATCGGCAGCCGCAGCTGCTGAGAAAGGGCTTCGAGCACCTGGTCGGGCGTGACGTGCCCCGCCGTCACGAGCGCATCCACCAGGCGGCCCCCGCTCTCCGCCTGCTCCTGCCGCGCTTCCGCCAGCTGCTCGTTGCTGAGTCCGACGTTGCGCTGGAGGATCTCGGCGAGGTCGAGGCTCGGGGCCTGGGACAGCGCCTGGCTCACGGCTCCTCCGGGGCGATCATCACCGAAGGCGCCAGGCCGTGGGAATCCCGCACGATGCCGCCGATGCGCTTGGCCTCCTCGAGGTTCGGGTAGGGCCCGAGCCGCACCTCGTAGAGCACCGTGCCGCCGACCTCGCCGGAGATGAGGTCCCCGTCGTAGCCGGCGTCCACCAGCTCCGTGAGCGTCCGCATCGCCGCGGCCTCGTCGCTGAAGACGGCCGCCTGCACGTAGTAGCGCGGGTCGCGTTGGTCGCTGGCCGCCTCGGAAGCGGCGCGTTCCCGCGCCGCCTGCTGCTTGCCCTCGATCTCGCTCATGCGCTCCAGGGGATAGCGGGCCCCGTGGGAGAGGATCGAGGCGCGCACGGGGTTGCGCGTGGGCTCCGGGTAGTAGGGCTCGCCCCGGGCCGCGGCCTCCGCCTGCCGCTCCTGCTCGCGCTCGCGGACCTCCTCGAGCCGCTCGTCCGAGATGCCCGCGCTGCGCGTGAACTCCTCGCGCTTGCGGATCGTCTCGTACTCCAGGTCGTCCGTGCTGCGCACGATGTGGGGCGTCAGGAACACCAGCAGGTTGATCTTCTTGAGCGAGCGCGTCGTCGTCTTGAAGAGCCAGCCCAGGACCGGGATGTCGCCCAGCCACGGCACCTTGGTGATGTTGTCCGTGTAGTCGTCGCTGAGCATTCCCCCGATCACGATCGTCTCGCCGTCGGCGACGACCACCGTGTTCTCGATGCGGCGATTGGAGAGCGGGACGCCCACGGACTCCGTGGAGCCGGTGATCGGGATCAACGCCTCGTTGATGTTGGTGATCTCCTGGAAGATCT
>JAOTUO010000164.1 GCA_029863845.1 Myxococcales bacterium | reverse complement strand
TTTTCGGGGTCCGATAAGGGTATGGTTCAATTCCAGCGGTTGATTTACCCGCTGCGGAAATGTGAGCATGACCGAAGATTTTCAAGTAGTCCGCCGGGCCAGCGAGGGGATTGTCTCTCACAGCTTCCCAGAGAAGTAGTGGTGTCCGATCTGCTTTAGCAGTGGAACGGACGGATAGTCGATGATCGTCAGACCTCCGTCCACGATTAGTGTCTGCCCAGTAATGAAGGACGCCTCCTCTGAGGCCAGGAACAGAACGGCGGAGGCAATCTCCTCGGGGGTTCCCATGCGACCCAGTAGCGAAGGTAGGTTCTCCCACTTGCCGTTGCTGCTTCCCGAGGGATGTCTTGTCGCGTCGTGCTCGGTTGCGATCCAGCCGGGGCTGACGCCATTGGCGCGAATTCCGTACGGCGCGCCTTCCGCCGCCAGTGATCGGGTCAAGCCCTCCAGAGCCGCCTTGGCGACACAGAAGAGGCCCCAGTTGCCGTGTAGTGCGCCGGTCGAGGAGATGTTGACGATAGCGCCCGAGCCCGAGAGCTTCAGCAGCGGCAGCGCATAGGATGCAACGTAGTAAGCAGAATCGAGATTGGACCGACGCAGCCTCTCCCAACGAGCTCCCGGTGGTGAGTCTTTCTCAAGGTCGCCGTCCTCTCCCGCATTGTTGACAACGATGTCGATGCCACCATACTGCTTCGTAATGTCGTCGATGAGAGCAGCGACGTCTTCCTCTATGGTGAGATCGACTGCGAAGAAGGTGCCTTCGCCCGTACGTTCTCTGATCTCCTTCTCCACCGCGGCGCCCCGGGGCCGGTTGCGACCCACGAAAGCAACGCGAGCACCTTCGTCAACGAATCGGTGGACGATCCGACGCCCGATTCCGGAGTTGCCACCAGTGATCAGCGCCACCTTGCCATCGACACCCATGGCCACCTCTCTGCTCTGCCGGCTAGCCGCTCGAAGCTAGCAGGAACCGGGAGCAAGAAATTGAAGTGTAAATTCCGGGTCATCATCACATTTTCCGAGCTAGAAAGGCAATCGCCGTTCCCCTCTGAGGTTTCCATTGATTTGGAGGCCCGCGCGAGCGTGGCCGTTCCCGGATTTCGGACTGCTCGTAGGACGGCTTGACGCTGACTCAGTACTGAGATCTGTGTGAATCGCTCCGGCTCTTTCGGAGATTGGTGTGCCCCAGGTTTTTCCCTGAAGAAGACTCGGGAAGTTTGAGAATAGCCGCTATGTTTAATCTAACGCACAAAAGTGTCCATCTCCCATGTACTCTCTCCCGCGAGAGATCCAGGGCTTCGGCATTCGCAGGGCTGTGGGGGACTTGGGCCCGTCTACGCCGGTTGGCTCGCGCGGATAAACACCGGAGTGAGTAAGAAGGAGCGGCTGGCGCAACGGGCCCAGTCGGGCGCTCCGTACCCCCCCTGCAGCCGGGCAACTGTGCAACTCCCGAATCGAGGAGTCGGGCGGCGAAAAAGAGGGGCCATATAGGGCCGTGGGGCCGTACTGGATGCAGCCGGTTGCAGCCTATTGCACCCGCTTGCAAGGCAGGCGACGCAAGTAGGCATCACCCCTTGCGCTTTCGCGATTCTTCGAACCTGAGGGTCGGGGGTTCGAATCCCTCCCGGCGCGCCAGGGAAGTCAATGAGTTAGAGAGGCACCGAATAACAGAGTCTTCCTCGGTGCAGCCAACTTGCGCCCAATCTCAGCCGCGGAGATTGCGCGCTGCCTTTATTTCCGCTGGCCACCGCGTACTCGCGGGACGCCCGCGGCGCGTCGTCGAGGGGCTGGTGAAGGCGGAGCTGGCTTGGACGAAGGCCGAGCAAGAGATTCCCGCTCAGGCCCCGCGCCCGGACTGCTCCTTCTTCCCGTAGGACCGCCCGACCATCGTGTACGCCGCGATGCCCCAAGTCACGAAGAGCCCGGCCCAGGCCAGTGCCAGCAGTGTCTCGCCGGACCACCAGTCGAGTCTGTCGCCCTCGCGCAGGGTGTCGGTTGCCGCTTGATAGGGGAGCACGTAGAAGAAGAGCAGCGCCACCGTCAAGAAGGTTCCGCATGCCGCGACGCTGAGGGCGGCCCACTGGGTCTTCTTCGTCTGTACTGCGCTGCGCTCTTCGGCGGGCATCTCGTGCAGCGCCAGCCGGTGCGCGCGCTCGGTGTCGGTTACGGTGCCATGCCGCGAGATCCAGAGGACGACCGCGAGGCTGATCAAGCCACCGACCAGGACGGGATTCAGGTAGGAGGGCAGGTCGATCCAGCCCAGTGTATCGAGCAGCCGCGGAATCACGTTTCCCACGAAGCCCGTGATGATGCCCCAGTAGGCTGCGCGTGCGGTGATCTTGTCGCTCCACACGCTCATGAAGCCGACGGGGCCCCAGGAGGAGGCGTAGACGGTTCCGACGTAGTAGGTCAGCCAAAAGATATTCGGCGGCAGGAACAGTCCGATGCCGAGGGTGACGGCACCGACGGCCAGCATCACCCAGCGGCTGAAGCGCAGCATGCTCCTGTCGTCTCTCTGGGTGTGGGGGAAGATGTCCTGGCTGACGCTGAATCCCACCAGCGACAGAAAGGTCGTCGCCGAGGAGAGCGCTGCGGCCGTGACACCCGCGAGCAACAGGGCCCCCATCAAGGGCGGCATCATGTTCATCGCCGCCCAGATCATCGTCTGTTCGTCGGGAAAGATGTCGGTCTTGCCGAGGTTGACCGCCGTTGCCGCCGCATAGAGCGCCATGTTGCTCACCGCGATCACGACGGCCGCGATGCAGGCGGAGCGGATCACCACGTGTTCGGACTTCGCCATCAGGTAGCGGCTCGATTGCCAGGGACTGACGGCTGTCACCAGGGCCCAGGCGATCCCGATGATCACCGACCAGATCGCATAATCCAGGGGCGTGTTCCACTCCGTGCCGGGGCCGACGATGCCGTGCCAGCTCATCAGCTCGGGCTTCTCCTTCAGCCGGACGAGGCCATCCATGGTCGGCAGCCAGCCGCCGTGGGCGTCGACGATGTAGTAGAAGGCGACGAAGCTCATGACGGTGAAGAGCAGGAACATCATTGTGTCGGTGATGACGACGCCGCGAGACCCGGAGTAGAGGGTGAAGAGCGTGTAGCTCACCCAGGCCACGACGAGCCCCTCCGTGTAGGTGAGCGGTGCGAGCTGGGAGATGATGACGGCGGCGCCCTGGGTGACCGCCAGCAGATAGCCGCCGAGACCGAGCACGAGGGTCACGCCCGCCGCCGTCTGCACCGGCTGGCTGTCGAAGCGCCGGCCGAAGAACTCGGCCACCGTGAGCGCGCGGCTACGCCGCAGGTAGCGGCCGAAGAAGAGCGCACCCCACACGTAGCCGGTTACCCAGATGGAGGGCCAGAGAATGAAGGCACCTCCCTGGGTGGCGTACGAGAAGCCAGTCTCTCCCAGGAAGGCGTTGGTGCTGAGCACGCTGGCCACGAGGGTGCCGACGATCAGGAGCGTAGGAGCCTGGCGCCCGGCGACGAAGTAGTCGTCGAGGTGCTTGACCTTGCGGCCCGCGTAGTTTCCGACCAGCGCGTAGATCACGAGGCTGATCAGGATGCTGGTCGAGTAGATGTCCATCTCGCGTCGCCCCGTTCCTGCACGCGCAAGTTCATCCGGCGAGGCCGCGCTGGCCCACGCGGGGGATGATGCCGGCCGGTAAGAGCCCGGCGGCGTCAACACTGGACACCGCCGGGATGCTGCGGCCCTGCAGCTCGATGATCTCGTTCGAGGGGCCGGCGTAGAGCGCGCCGGGGCGCGGCGTGGCGGGCTCGCCGTGACGACAGGCCAGCGCAGACAGAACTGCGAGCGCGCAGGCCCGGACGATCCACCGTTCGAACCCGCTGCGTCGATGCATGGCGCCCCCCCGGACGCCGAGCATCTCATATCTCGGCCCGCCAGCGGGGCGTCAATCGAGTGCGCTGGGCCAATTCTCGCGGCTCCTCAAGATCAGGGCTCGCGTTCGAGCCGCCACCCTTCACGCGTCTCGAGGTCGTAGTTCGACGAGAGCCCGCCAGGGGGGCCGTCCAGGCTTCCGGCTCCGACTTGGCCGCGTAGCCGCAGGCGCAGCAGCCGCCGAAGACCGGCGTCTTCGGGAGAGCCCGCGAAGCCGCGCGCGGCTCTCCTCGCCGGCGAAGAGCCACCGGGCGCCACGACCATCGATGTAGCGCCCTCGTCGTCGAGAGCCGTGGCAGCAGGGTCCCTGCGTGGAGACCGACTCGAGCGAGAGCATCGCGCATGCCCTCGCGGAGCGTGCGTCGGATGCGCTGGGCGGTGCCAGCGGAGAAGGTGCTCGCGGCTGCGCGATCGAAGCGTTCTTCTGCGATTGCGAATGGGAATGGGTCGGGCGTAATCTGTGCGATTGGGTACTTGAAACTGCAATCATCCAAGCAATCGAGGGGGCACTCTGTGAGCGAGAGTCGAGTCAAGCCGCAGGTCGTGCGTGAAGGCGATGTCAAGATGGTGGGGCCGGGTCACGACGAGGATCACTACATCTCCGTGCCCATCAAGCCGCTCTTCGAGGTAGAGAACGTGGGGCACATCGGGGTCTGTTACATGGAACCCGGCGATGAAACCTGCGTATTCGCGATCGAAGAAGAAGACGATGGAACGGCGCCGCACCACTACGGCCCCTGTGACGAGTTCTACTACATCCTGTACGGCGAGTTTACGGTCTGGTGGGGCAAGGACGCCGCGAACCTGGATGCATTCTACGAGCTCAAAGAGGGCGACTGCGCCTACTACCCGACGGGCTGGAAGTACAAAGTGAAGAACACCGGGAGGTCGCCGGGCAAATTCTTCTATTACATGTCGTCGCCGCGCAGCGGAGTTCAGCGGCTCGACAAGGTGACCTAGATCGTGCAGGCGAGCCTCATCCTGGTAAACGGCAAGATCGTTACGATGGACGCCGCGGGCTCGATCGCGCAGGCGCTGGCGGTCGGCGGCAGCAGGATCGTCGCCGTCGGCGCGAAACCCGATGTCGAACCCCTGCGCGGCAAGAACACCCGAACGATCGATCTGGAGGGCCGCGTCGTCCTCCCGGGGTTCATCGATGCCCACGTTCACCTGGACTGTGCGGCCGCCCATACGAAGCTCGCCGCCAGTTGTCACATCCCGCCCGTCGACTACGTAGACGTCGTCGGTCGCACCGGATCTCTCGAAGCCATCCTGAACTTCGTCAAGCAGGCTGCGCAGGAGACGCCCGCGGGCGAGTGGATCATCGGCCAGGGGCGGTTTTCGCTCGAAGTCGACGGGTGCTCGCCCAGCAAGGGGCAGCTCGACGCAATCGCACCGAATCACCCCGTCATGATCCGCTACAGCGCGCATTCTCAGCTGCTGAGCAGCAAGGCGCTAGAGCTCGCGGGCATCTCCCGGGATCGCCCGACGCAGGAGGAATTGGACGAGGTTGCTCCCCGGGCCAGGGTGCGCCGGGATCCTGCCACCGGCGAACCGACCGGCGTGGTGAACGAGTGCATCGATTGGATCTTTCGGCGGCGCTGTCCCTGGAAGTACGACGAGCTGCGTCACGCCATTCGCCAGACCTGCGGCGAAGCGGTTCGTTTCGGCGTGACGAGCATTCACGAGTTCGTGAGCTGGCCGGATAGCGCACGCATCTATCAGGAACTCTACAGAGACGGGGAGCTGCCTCTGCGCGTCCAGCTCTGCCCGTGCGTTTGGGGCATGCAGCGCACGGTGGAGATGAACTCCCTGTTGAATCTCGGATTGCAGACCGGGTTTGGCGACGACTGGATCAAATTCGGAAGCGCAAAGATCTTCGTCGATGGCGAAGGGCGCGATGAGAACGGCGTCGCACAGGAATGGCCTCGAATTACACAGGGCCGGCTCGATGGTCTCGTCGCCAGCGCCCACGGCGCGGGCATTCGCGTGATGATGCACGCGACATCACGCGAAGGCCAGGAGATGGCGATCCGCGCCGTCGAAGCCGCGCTACGCGAGTTCCCGAAGTCGGACCATCGCCACCGCATCGAGCATTTCGCGGGCGACTATTGGCCCGAGGGCCTCGCGCGCCTCGAGCGGTCGGGAATCATTCCGGTTCCGACTCCGTACAGCTCCCTGGGATGGTACGGGGATGCCTGGCTCGACTCCGCTCTCCCGGGCGAGAAGGTGGTCCCCTATCGATCGTTGCTCGATGGGGGATTCATGCCCCCGGGCAACTCCGACTGCATGGGAACCGAGCCCGAGGCCTTGAATCCCTGGTGGAGCATCTGGTGCGTCGTCGCGCGAAAGACGCGAAGTGGTCGTTCGATCTGCCCCGAGGAGGGGCTCGACGTGTTGGAGGCGATTCGCCTCTACACGACGTACTCGGCTTACGCGGGCTTCGAGGAGTCCAGCAAGGGATCGCTCGAGCCCGGCAAGCTCGCCGATCTCGTCGTGCTGTCCGACGATCCCTTCGAGATTCCGGTGGATGCGCTGAAGGACGTCCACGTGGAGACCACGATCGTGGGGGGCCGCGTCGTCCACGAGTAATCCGCGCCTCAGTCCACCTCGGAGAAACCCCTCTACCGCAGAGCTCCTGCCGGCCATCCACTCCCGGACTTCGAACCAGAACGCAGCCTGAGCTTCCTCTGCTCGCGCTTCTGCGAGCGCGGGCGTGACGTCGGTTCGCGATCCATCAAGCTTCGGCGGCGAAGCGGAAGACGTCCGGCGTGGCGATCGCCAGGTAGTCCGGCATGGCCATGACGATGGAGGTGGTGAGCGAGCCGGCGTTGAAGGCGATGCGGTCGTTGGCGCACAGGGTCTCGTCGACGTGAAGCGGCAGCGTCAGGATCGGCGCGCCGAAGGGCGGAACGGCGCCCGGCTCGAGCCCCGTGAGCTCGAGCAGTTCGTCGCGCGTGGCGAAGCGCGTCTTCTTCGCGCCGAAGTGGCGCTTGACGGCGCGGGAGTCGAGCTTCGCGGCGGCGCTCAACACCAGCAGGTGGAACTCGCCGTCCGCGCGCAGCACCAGCGCCTTGCCGCCCACCCGCAACGGCTCGCCGCGCGCCCGGGCGCTCTCCTCGGAGGTGCGCGTGGGGCCGTGCTCGACGACACGGTAGGCGATGCCACGCGAGTCGAGGAGCTCGCGGATCCGCTCGAGAACGGTCGGCTCGGGCACGTGACCGAGCGTAGCCCGCTTTGCGTGGAGGTCGCCGGGCGACCCGCCAGTCCTCTCCGGCCTCACAGACCCCGTCGTTGTCGCAGGCGCCGCATCGGGTGCCGGCAGAAGCGGCGGACCTGCGTGGGGACTCTGCTCAGCGCTGCTGGATGCCGCGCCCCTGCACCAGCGTGATGTAGCGGTCCGCGGGAACGTCTTCGAGAATCTCCTGTTCGCCGCCCGGCCAGCGGATCTCCACGCGCTCCACCATGGCGTCCGCGCCCAGGCCGAAGTGCAGGCGCGGGTCATTGTACGAGAGATAGCTGGTGGCCCACTGGTTCACCTTCATCTGGGTGCGGCTCGCCGTGGTCACGCGCACCTCGGCGCCGATGGCGGATGCGGGGCCGCGGCTTCCCAGCAGCGTGAGGCCGAGCCAGTGGTTGCGGTTGCCGCCGTCGTTGCGCAGAAGAGCCGGCGTCGCCTGGAGGTCCACGTGGGACACGATGATGTCCAGATCGCCGTCGTTGTCGTAGTCCCAGACGGCGGCCCCGCGGCCGGAGCGCGGCGTCTGGAAGTAGGCGCCCCGCTGCGGGCCGACATCCTCGAAACGGCCACTGCCGTCGTTCTCGAGCAGCAGCGGAAGCTGCAGCACGAGCTCCTCGGCGGCGCCGTTGGCCGAGAAGAGATCCAGGTCGCCGTCGTTGTCGAAGTCGAAGAGCGCCGCGCCCCAGGCGCCCTTGCCGCGAAATGCCTTGGCCACGCCGCTCGTCTGTGTGATGTCGTCGAACATACCGGCGCCGAGGTTGCGGTAGAGCGCGCCGTAGCGCAGATCGGTCACGAAGAGATCGATGCGGCCGTCGCCGTCCACGTCGCCGAGCGTTCCGTGCATCGAGCCCGTGGGCTGGCCGCGGTCGTTCACGGCCACGCCGCTCAGTTCGCCCACCTCGCGGAAGCTGCCGTCCGCCTCGTGGCGGAACAGGAAGTTCGACTGGTGGTCGTTGCCCTGAAACAGATCCAGATCGCCGTCGCCGTCGGCGTCGAAGACCGTGAGCCCCATGCACTTGGACTCGGGGTACAGCAGACCCGCCTGGGCCGTCACGTCGTGAAAGCGGCCGTCGCGCTCCTGGCGGTAGAGCAGGCTGGCCTGGCCGCGATAGCGCTCGGGGTGCGGCATGGCGCCCGGCGCCGCCGGGTCGACGGTGTCCGGATCGAAGGCCAGGAAGTTTCCGAGCACGAGATCCGTGCGGCCATCGGCGTCGTAGTCCCAGAAGGCGACGCCGACGCTCCACTTCGTGCGACCGTTCAGCGTGTCGGGCCCGCGCAGACCGAGCGCGTCCGTCACGTCGCGGAAGGTCCCGTCGCCGTTGTTGGCGTAGAAGACGTTGGGGCCGTAGTTGGCCAGGTACACGTCCACGTCGCCGTCGCCGTCGTAGTCGAACGCGCCGGCCGCCATGCTCCAGTGGCGGTCGTCGAGGCCGGCCTGCTCGGCGACCTCCTCGAACGTCCCGTCGCCGCGGCTGCGGTACAGGCGGTTCGGCGTGTCGCGGAAGGCGCGGCCCTGCGGATCGCTGATGCCCTCGAGATACGTCCCGTTCAGCAGATACAGATCCAGGTTCCCGTCGCCGTCGTAGTCCAGGACCGTGACGCCCGAGCCGCTGCTCTCCAGGATGTTCCCGTAGGTCGCGTCGCCGAACGTGTAGCGGAAGTCGATGCCGGCCTGTTCGGTGACGTCGGTGAAGCGCACGGCGGGCGCCTTGTCGCAGGCCGTCGCCACCGCGCAGAGCACGAGAAAGGTTCGGCCGAAACGCACCACCTGTGTCTCCCGCCGATCGCCGCGTGTGCGTCAGAAGCGATACTGGGCGCCGATGCCGATCGACAGGTAGTCGAGGTCCTTCACGTTTGCAAAGGAAAGCACGTGGCGGGCGAGGGTCGGCGCAGCTCCTCTAGCCCCTGTCCTTGGTGCACATCTCTCCCTGCTGCCGATAGCCTGAATCGCAAGTCCAGCTGTTTCCCGAGTACCCGAGGTGGGCGTTCATGGGCATCTCGACCGCGACGCACGACGCATCGCGCTTCC
>JAOTUO010000163.1 GCA_029863845.1 Myxococcales bacterium | reverse complement strand
TGAAGATCGGCGTGATGTTCGGGAACCCCGAGACCACGTCGGGGGGCAACGCGCTCAAGTTCTACGCCTCGATGCGCCTCGACGTGCGGCGCATCGCCGCGCTCAAGGACGCCGACTCGATCGTCGGCAACCGCACGCGGGTCAAGGTGGTGAAGAACAAGGTCGCGCCGCCGTTCCGCCAGGCGGAGTTCGACATCCTCT
The DNA here is from genome assembly GCA_029863845.1 of Myxococcales bacterium. Taxonomy (GTDB): domain Bacteria; phylum Myxococcota_A; class UBA9160; order UBA9160; family SMWR01; genus JACZXC01. The sequence goes on along the minus strand of JAOTUO010000163.1, from coordinate 8,977 downwards.
ACAACCAGGGGATCTCCGTGGAGGGGGACCTGATCGACCTCGGGGTCGACTGCGGAATCGTGGAGAAGAGCGGCGCCTGGTACTCCTACGACGAAGAGCGGATCGGCCAGGGCCGCGAGAACGCCCGGAGCTTCCTGAAGGAGAACCCGGACGTGCGCGAGCGGCTCGCCGACGCCGTCTACGCGGCCAAGGGTCTGAAGCGACAGGCGGCGGTGAAGCCCGAGGCCGAGGAACGGGAGGCGACCGGCGACGCAGCCGGCGCTTGACGGCCCGGGGCGGGTGGGATCGTGACCCGCCTCTTCGCCGGAACGGACCGGACCCGAACGAGCCCCGGATCTCGATCAGGTCGGTGAATTCGTCGCGGGCAAGAACCGGGTGCTCCTCGTCGCGGGGCCCTGCGGCCGGTGCCACGAGCCGAAGGCCGAGGTGGTCCGGGCGATTCTCGAACAGCCGGAGCCCCTGATCACGCACCTCGTCGTGGACAACGGCTGCGCGCGAGCCGTCATGTCCCCGTGAGTGGTGGGCGCGCCGGGGGGAGGGGTAGAGCGGCGATTGGTCTACCCTTGGGAATCAGTACGGCAGCATGGGGGCAGGTCCATGAAGATCGCCGTCCGGTCGCGGCCGCCGCTGGCACGGCTCGCACTCGCACTCGCACTGGTGATTCCGGCGCTGGCCGCCGGAGCCCAGGAGGCGCCGCCGCCGACCTCGCAGGCCGAGCCGGCGCCGCCGTCTCGCCCCGCGGGTCCCGCCGACGATCTCGAGCGCGGAGTACCCCGCACGGCGATGAAGGGCTACCTGCAGGCCTGTCGCGCCGGTGACTTCGAGCTCGCGGCGCGGTACCTCGACCTGCGTCGCCTGTCTGACGCGGAGCGCAGCGAGCGGGGTCCCGAGCTGGCGCGCCAGCTCAAGTTCGTGCTCGACCAGAAGCTGTGGGTGGACTGGGAGTCGCTGAGCGACGATCCGAACGGAGAGCGCGACGACGGGCTCTCCGCGAGCCGCGACCGTGTCGGGTCGATCGAGACGCGCATGGGCCCGGTGCCGGTCCTGCTCCAGCGGGTGCCGCGGGAGGACGGTGCCCCCATCTGGAAGATCTCGTCCGCCACGGTGGCGGCGACTCCGGACCTCTACGACGAGTTCGGCTACGGACCGCTCGAGGAGCTGCTGCCCGATTGGCTGCTCTCGATCACCCTGCTCGAGCTGGCGCTCTGGCAATGGCTGGCCGTGCTGGTGCTGGCGGTTCTGGCGGGCGTGCTGTCGTGGCTGGTGGTCTTCGCCCTGTTCAAGCTCGTGCGACCGCTGGTCGCGCGCTCGCGGACCGATTTCGACGACCGACTGCTGCGTGCCACCGCCGGGCCGCTGCGGCTGCTGGTCGCCATCGGCGTCTTCGCGGCCGGCACGGCGCCCCTGGGGTTCGGGCTCCTGGTGCAGCGCTTCTTCGACGCTCTCGAGCGGGGGCTCCTGATCGTCGCCTTCGCCTGGTTCCTGCTGAAGATCGTCAACATCTTCACACTCGTCGCCTGGTCCCGGCTGCGCGAGCGCGGAGACCAGGCGACGGCCAGCGTGGTTCCCCTCGGTCAAAAGGCCGTCAAGGTCGTGATCCTCCTGGTCGCAGTCCTCGCGATCCTCGACAGCTTCGGGATCAACGTCACGGCCGTGGTGGCCGGCCTCGGGGTCGGCGGCATCGCCGTCGCCCTCGCCGCGCAGAAGACCATCGAGAACCTCTTCGGCGGCGTCACCGTCCTGGCGGACAAGCCGGTCAGCGTGGGCGACTTCTGCCGCTTCGGGGACCGGGTGGGCACGGTCGAGGAGATCGGGCTGCGATCGACGCGCGTGCGCACGCTCGATCGCACGCTGGTCTCGATTCCGAATGCGTCGTTTTCGTCGATGGAGCTCGAGAACTTCGCGGTCCGCGACAAGATCTGGTACCACCCGCGCATCGGCCTGCGCTACGAGACCAATCCCGAGCAGCTGCGCTACGTCCTGGTCGAGATCCGCAAGATGCTCTACGCGCACCCCAGGGTGCTTCCCGATCCGGCCCGGATCCGCTTCGTCGAGTTCGGCGCGTACTCCCTCGATCTCGACATCTTCGCCTACGTCAGCGCCACCGACTACGGCGAGTACCTGGAGGTGGCGGAGGATCTCAATCTGCGCATCATGGACATCGTCGAGGCCAGCGGTTCGGGTTTCGCCTTCCCGTCGCAGACCCTCTACGTGGAGAAGGACGCAGGCCTCGACCCCGAGCACGCGCGGGCCGCGGAGCAGGAGGTGAAGGCCTGGCGCGAACGGCGCGAGCTGTTCCTGCCGAAGTTCCCGCCGGAGAAGATCTCGGAGCTCGCGGACACCCTCGAGTACCCCGTGGCCGGGTCTCCGGATCACCGCGCCGGGGCGAGCCGCGGAGAGGATTAGGAGCCGGCTCCCCGGCGAGACCGGTCACCACCCCCGGAACGCTCCGGCTTGCGCTCGGCCCGCGTCCTGCCGATGAGGGAGTGGGCGCGGACGCGTCCGCCGCGCACGGGAGGCAGGCATGACTCGCTGGATGCTCCAGTGCCTGCTCGCCGGAGCGGTGCTCTTCGGGCCGGCGGCCGTTGCCGCGGCGGAAACGCCGGCCGGCGCCTGGCGTTACACGGACGAGCGCGGTGTCGTGCACTTCACCGACAACCTGGCCACGGTGCCCAGGCGCCACCGCCAGGTGAGCGAGCGCCTGGACATCCAGGCTCCCGCCCCGGCGCCGCCCGCGTCCGCGGCGGCGCCCGGCTCCGGTGGCGAAGCCACGGGATCGAACGGCGGCCCGCTGTCTCCGATGGCCGCCCGCATCGCGGCGACGGCCGGGGCCGACGGCGGGTTCTCGCCAGAGGATATCGAGAAGCTCGAGGTCTGGATGAATACCTGGGGCATCGCGTACCTGGCGTCCGGCGTGCCCTGGGGGATCGTGACCTTCGCCGTCGGGTTCCACGCGCTGCTGCGCCGTCGCTGGCTGTGGGCCATCGGCGCGGTCGTGCTCTGGCCGATCGGCACGCCGCTCTACCTGCTGATGCGCTTCGACACCGTGGGCATGCCGGCGCGCGCCGCGATGCTGGCGGCCTGGACCCTGCCCTTCATCGTGGGCGGGCTGGCGCTGCGCCAGGTCGCGCTCATGTTCTCGGCTTGAGGTGCAGCGCGGTGTCCGGGCGTCTCGCCGGGCTGGTCGTGCTGGTTCTCGCGGCCGCGAGCGGCTGTGGCGAGCTGCGCGACCTCTGGACGCTGCGCGGCGCCCTCGCGGAACGCTACGAATCGAGTGGCGTGCACCTCTCGGTGGAGGGAGGGGTGCGCACGCTCACCGTATCCATCGGGCGGCCCGACCTCATCTCCCTCTCGCCCGAGGCCCAGGTGGCGCTGGCCTACGAAGCGGCCCGCTTCACCCACGCCACCTACGCGCGCGCGTCGCGGGTGGACGTCTACGAGCTGGTGCTCGAGCACGAGAAGCCCACCAGACGGCTGATCCCGATCCACTGGACGTTGAGCTACCGCTTCGATCCCGCCGAGCTCCAGTGAAGGCGCTCGACGCATCCACCAGAACGACCCGGAGAACGCCTACCCGCTCGGATTCCTCATGACGCTGCGGATGGCCGGAGCGGCGCCCGTGTCGATGATCCTCTGAGCCGCCCGGCTCGCGGTTCCGCGCGCGCCCCTTCAACGCACCTCGCGCAGCCGGCCCGACTCGACCTCGTAAACGAAGCCCCGGATCCGGTCCTTGTGCGGGATGAAAGGGCTCGCCTGGATCCGGGCGATGGATTGCCGGACGTCCCCGTCCAGATCCGGGAAGGCCTCCAGCGAGAAGGGGGGACGAATCCCCGTCTCGGCCAGGATGGCATCCTTCACGTCCGCATCCTTGAACGTCAGCATTCCGCAGTCCGTGTGATGGATCAGCATGATCTCTCGCGTACCCAGGAGGCGCTGGGAGATCGTCAACGACCGGATGACGTCGTCCGAGACGACACCGCCCGCGTTCCGGATCATGTGGGCGTCTCCCTCCTTCAGCCCCAGCAACGCCCCGGTTTCCAGTCGGGCATCCATGCAGGCCACGATGGCGATCTGCATGCCGGGGGGCATCGGAAGCTCCGCTTTCGAGAATGCGCCAGCGTAGCCGCTGTTGTTCGCGAGTAGCTGCTCGATCGCCGTCATGGCCGTTCCCTCCCTTCGGTGGATCTCCGAGCCCCGAATCGTAGCCCGCCGCTACCCCGGGGCGTCACAGCCGCACGGTCGAATTCCGCTGCCACGCGAAACGGCGCGCGCTCGACTCAAGGCGCGCCGGAAACAGGACGAAGAAGCGCTCTAGCGGTCCGTGCAGGCGCGGGAGAGGGGTCGACGGTGGACCTGAACGAAATCCTGAAGATCGCGCTCAAGGGCGGTGCTTCGGACATTCACCTCAAGATCGGGCTTCCGCCCATGTTCCGCCTGGACGGCGCCCTGGTGCCGCTCAAGAACGGCGAGCGCCTGACCATCGACGACATCCAGAAGATGTCTTCCCAGATCATGAATCCGGTCCAGAAGCAGCGCTTCGAGGAAACCCGCGAGGTCGACCTGGCCTACGGCATCCCCGGCCTCGGGCGCTTCCGCGTCAACGCCTTCCAGCAGCGCGGCAGCATCGGGGTCGTCTTCCGGGTGATTCCGTTCGGCGTGAAGACCCTGGAGAGTCTGCACCTTCCCAAGATCATCTCGAAGATCGCCATGGAGCAGCGCGGGCTGGTGCTCGTGACGGGCACGACCGGCTCGGGAAAGTCCACGACGCTCGCGGCGATGATCGAGCACATCAACGCGAACCGGACGTGCCACATCATGACGATCGAGGATCCCATCGAGTTCCTGATCCGCGATCGGCGCTCCATCGTCAATCAGCGCGAGATCGGCGTCGACACGCTGAGCTTCTCCAGCGCCCTGCGCGCGGCGCTTCGCCAGGACCCCGACGTGGTTCTCGTCGGCGAGATGCGCGACTTCGAGACCATCGAGACGGCGATCACCGCGGCCGAGACCGGCCACCTGGTCATGAGCACCCTGCACACGCTCGACGCCACGGAGACGATCAACCGCATCATCTCCGTGTTCCCGCCCTATCAGCAGAAGCAGATCCGCCTGCAGCTCTCGTCGATCCTCAAGGCCGTGGTTTCCCAGCGGCTGGTGCCGCGGGCCGACGCCAAGGGGCGCGTGCCTGCGCTCGAGGTGCTGATTTCCACCGCGCGCGTTCGCGAGTGCATCGGGGACAAGGATCGAACCAAGGAGCTCAACGACGCCATCTCCAAGGGCTTCACCACATACGGGATGCAGACCTTCGACCAGTCGCTCATGCAGCTGGTGAAGCAGAAGCTCATCACCTACGAGGAGGCGTTGCTCCACGTCTCCAACCCCGACGACTTCGCCCTGCGCTTCCGCGGCATCGCCTCTACCTCCGACGGGAGCTGGGACGACTTCGAGGGCGAGAAGGACGAGGAGGAGAAGCCGCCCCCCGGATCGGGCGAGGACTCCGACCCCGACTTCATCCAGCGCTTCTAGCTACCGGCGCCACCCGGAAGCGGCGCGCCAACCCCTCAGTTATATTCCGTTTTCCCGATCCACGGGTCGTCGGCGGTGGGAGCCCGCTGCCCGCACGGCGAAGCTGTGCCTCGCCGAGCCGTAGCGGAGTGGGAGGCGTGGCATGGCACTCGGTGCGAGCGAGATCCGCGCGACCTTCCTGCGCTTCTTCGAGGCGCGGGGGCATCGCGTCGTGGCGAGTGCGTCGCTCGTCCCGGAATCCGACCCGACCCTGCTGTTCGCGAATGCCGGGATGGTGCCCTTCAAGCGCACCTTCCTCGGCGAGGAGACGCGCGACTACCGGCGAGCGGTCTCCTCGCAGAAGTGCCTGCGGGTGTCCGGGAAGCACAACGACCTCGAGAACGTCGGAAGCTCGCCCCGGCACCACACCTTTTTCGAGATGCTCGGGAACTTCTCCTTCGGCGACTATTTCAAGCGTGAGGCCATCGCGTACGCCTGGGAGCTGGTGACGGGCGACTTCGGAATCGCCGCCGACCGGCTCGTCGCCAGCGTCTTTCGCGAGGACGACGACGCCTTCGAGATCTGGCGGCGAGAGGTGGGCCTGCCGGAGTCCCGGATCTTCCGCCTGGACGAGGACGAGAACTTCTGGTCCATGGGCGACACGGGCCCCTGCGGTCCCTGCTCCGAGATCCACGTGGACTTCGGCGTCAATCCGGACTGCGGGCGTCCGGGCTGCGATCCCTCGTGCGGCTGCGGGCGCTGGCTCGAGATCTGGAATCTGGTCTTCATGCAGTTCGACCGCGATGCGACCGGAGTCATGAAGCCCCTGCCGCAGCCGTCGATCGACACCGGCGCCGGACTCGAGCGCCTGGCTGCAGTGATCCAGGGCGTGTCGTCGAACTACGACACGGATCTGTTCGCAGCGATCCTCGAGCGCGCCCAGGACATCTCGGGCGTGGCCCGCGGGAGCGATCCCGAGAAGGACGTTTCGTTCAACGTCGTCGCCGATCACGCACGCGCTCTCACCTTCCTGATCGGCGACGGCGTGCTGCCCGGGAACGAGGGCCGCGGCTACGTGCTCCGGCGGATCCTGCGGCGGGCCGCGCGGCACGGCGTGCTGCTCGGCATCGAGGAGCCCTTCCTCTTCCGGGTGGCCGACGCGGTGATCGACGGAATGGCCGGGGCCTACCCGGAGCTCTCCGATCGCCGCGCCTACATCACCGACCGGATCCGTCGCGAGGAGTCGCGCTTCCTGGAGACGCTGTCGAAGGGCCTGGCGCTTCTCGAGGACGAGATCGCGGCGCTGGCGTCGCGCGGAGAGAAGACCCTCGCGGGTGAGGTGGTGTTCCGCCTCTACGACACCTACGGATTCCCGGCCGATCTGACCGCGGACATCCTCGGCAGCCACGGCCTCGCCCTCGACCAGCCGGGCTTCGACGCGGCGATGGAGGCGCAGCGCACGCGGGCCCGGTCGGCGTGGAAGGGCAGCGGCGACTCCGGGATCGCGGAGGTCTACGCCCGCCAGGCCGCGGATCTGCACACCGAGTTCCGCGGCCACGATCGGCTCGCGCTCTCGTCACCGATTCGCGCACTGATCGTGGACGGCGAATCCCGCGACGCGGCGCGGGAGGGCGACGCCGTGGAGGTCCTCGTGGACGAGACCCCCTTCTACCCGGAGGGCGGCGGCCAGGTGGGCGACCGCGGCGTGATCCGGGTGTCGAGCGGTTGCATCGAGGTCGAGGACACGCAGCGACCCGTGGGCGACCTGATCCTCCAACGGGGCCGCGTTACCCGGGGCCAGGTCCGCGTCGGGATGAGCGCCGAGCTCGAGGTGGACTCCGTCGCGCGCGCGGCCACCGTTCGCAACCACTCGGGCACGCACCTCATGCACGCGGCGCTGCGGCGGGTTCTCGGCCCCCAGGCGATGCAGAAGGGATCGCTCGTCGGGCCCGACCGCCTGCGCTTCGACTTCACCCACGACGCCCCGCTGTCTGAGGACGAGATCGAGCGGATCGAGGACCTGGTCAACACCTGGATCGAGGCCAACGTCGCCGCTCACTCGCGCTTCATGACGTACCCTCAGGCCATCGAATCGGGCGCGATCGCGATCTTCGAGGAGAAGTACGGTGACGAAGTTCGCGTGATCTCGTTCGGCGACTTCTCCACGGAGCTGTGCGGCGGGACGCACGCGAACGCGACGGGGGACGTCGGCGTCTTCAAGATCCTCTCGGAGTCGGGGATCGCGTCGGGGGTCCGGCGCATCGAGGCGCTGACAGGACTCGCCGCGCTCGCCCACGTGCGCCGGCAGGAGCGGACACTCCGGAAGGCGGCCTCCCTGCTGCGCAGCGCGGTGGACGAGGTGCCCGCCCGCGTGGAACGCCTGCTCGAGGAGCGCCGTGCGGCAGAGCAGGAGCTCGAGAAGCTGCAGGCGACCCGGCGCTCCTCGGCCTCGCAGGACCTGAGCGCCACCGCCAAGGCGATCGGGGGCGTCCGGATCGTGGCGGCGCGGGTCGAGGGTGTCGGCGGCAAGGAGCTACGCTCGATGGTGGACTCCCTGCGCGCCAAGCTGAAGAGCGGGGTGGTCCTCCTCGCCAGCGAGAGCGACGGGCGGGTGGCGCTGGCGCTTGGGGTCACGCCGGACCTCACGAAGCGCTACCCGGCCGGAGAGCTGATCCGGGAGGTGGCGCGCGTCGTCGGCGGGGAGGGCGGCGGGCGGCCGGATTTCGCCCAGGCGGGCGGCCGGGATCCCTCCAGGCTCGACGCGGCTTTCGAGCGGCTCGACGCCCTGATCGCCGACGGTTGATCCGGCGTGGCCGTCCCCTACACCAGCGATCCCTTTGCGCCGCGCCGCCGCTGCACGCGCGAGGTCCGCGTGGGAGACGTGGGCGTGGGCGGAGGGAACCCGATCCGCGTCCAGTCGATGACGACCACGGACACCCTCGATACCGAGGCCACGGTGGACCAGTGCGAGCGGCTGGTGGCCGCGGGCTGCGAGATCGTGCGCATCACCGCGCCGTCGCTGCGCGAAGCGGAGAACCTCGGCGAGATCGCCCGGGCGCTGCGACGGCGCGGCGTCTCGGCACCCCTCGTGGCCGACATCCACTTCACGCCGAGGGCGGCGCTCATGGCCGCGGAGCACGTGGAGAAGGTCCGCATCAACCCCGGGAACTTCGCCGACAAGAAGAAGTTCGCCGTTCGCGAGTACAGCGACGCCGAGTACGCGAGCGAGATCGAGCGCGTCGGCGAGCGCTTCCGGCCGCTCGTTCGCCGCTGCCGGGAGCTCGGGCGGGCGCTCCGGATCGGCACGAACCACGGCTCGCTGTCGGACCGGATCATGAACCGCTTTGGCGACACCCCGCGCGGGATGGTCGAGAGTGCGCTGGAGTTCCTCGACGTCTGCGAGGACGAGGGCTTCAGCGACGTCGTCTTCAGCATGAAGTCCAGCAACGCCCGGATCGCCATCCAGGCCTAC
>JAOTUO010000463.1 GCA_029863845.1 Myxococcales bacterium | reverse complement strand
GAGCGAGAACTCTGCCCGGGTCCAGCCGAGGTCGCGCTCGATCGAGGTCAGGTAGACGGGGAAGACGAACCAGCCGATGCCGGCTGCGACCATCATGCACAGGAACCCCGCCGCCACGGCGGACCAAGCCGCGACTGGGCCCGTGTACCTCATAGAAGGATCGTGACCTCCCTAGTCGACGAATCGCTCCAGGACTTCCCGCACGGTCTGTTGATCGAGCTTCACGCGCCAGCGGACGTAGGGTCCCTGCGCAGTGTAGTTGCTCTTCGAGAACTCATCGTCGAAGAAGCCCTCGAAGTTGTAGCCGACGCTCACCCACACGTTTTCGTAGAGCATGCGGCCCAGCGAGATGCCATAGGACGTGTCCACGGCGTTGCCCCCGGTGGTGTGGTGCACGCGCGCCTGGAGCGCGAAATCCCAGTGCTCGTCGACGTCGCGCCGCACTTCCGCCCCGAATAGATTGCCGAAGGTCGAGTAGCGCCGGCCCTCGAAGGTATCGACGGTGTACTTCGTCGAATACTGGAGTGCCACCTGGGTTCGGCGATCCCATTGGTGGTTCACCTTCAGGTGATTGACCAGCTTCCAGTTCTCGAAGTCGAAGCCCTCACCCGGGTTCTGGGTGAAGCCGAAGTCGAGCTTGTCGAGAACGATCAGGGGTGAGTCGAGCGGCCGGTGGGCCAGACTGAGACTCGACTCCACATCGATCTCGTCGCCGCCCTTGTCCGGATCGGAGAGGAAGAAGTTGAGGCGCCCCGCGTAGGAGGTGTTCTCGCCGCGGTCCTTCAGCGCGCCGAGCAGCACGCCGTAGCGGTTGTCCGAATCGCCGAAGCGCCCCTCGAGGCGAGCGGTCGCCGCGAGGCTACCGTCGCGGAAGGAGTTCCCCACCGAGATCGCAGTGAAGTCGTCGGAGAGCGTCCCCGACGCCGGGACGGCGCCGTCCTTGAAGGGCGTGTTGCCCGGGCCGCGCAGGGTCTGCGAGCGATCCACCGAGAAGTCGATGCCCCAGTTCGGGTTGACGTTCCAGTGCTGGAGGAGCCCCAGGTTGGCGAACGTGCGCGCCCCGTTCTCGCGGTCCTGTTGCTGGAAGCTCGTGATCAGGGTCGATCCGGCCCACGGGTTGGCCCGGAATCCGAGACGCGTGTCCTGTGTGCTCCGATCGTCGGCCCAGGTCAGCTCCTGATCAGCGAAGAACGCCAGCGCTTCGTGGATCTTGAAGTCGCCGCCCACGATCAGACGATCGGCGAAATCGCCGCTCTGGTCCTGGCCGCCGATGGCCAGCTCGCCGTCCGCGCGGAGCGTGAGTCGCCCCTGCAAGAGCCTGTAGTATCCGCCGGCGAGGAGCTGTCCCGCATCGCTCGCGCCCCGGCCGAAATCGCTGTGCGTGTAGCGCGCGCCGCCGTGGAGCCCGAAGCGCTTGTCGTCGAAGGCCAGCTGGCTCCCAACGACGCTGCGCTTGCCGGGCCCGTCGAGATCGCTCTGGTGGAAGGCGCTGGTCTCGATGCGGATTTCCTCGCCGAGCCGGTGCCGGGCATCCACGCCGAAGCTGCGGAGCCCGGTCTGGGCGGCGCTCTGCTGGCCCACGCCGAAGCCCGACTGCTCCTCTCGCGCGTACGCCTGGACGTCCCAGAATTCGTCGCTGTGATCGAATTCGACGAGCCACGCCTCGCCGCCATGGCTCTCGCCGAAGTCTTTGCTGTCGCTCGTGGCGAACTCTGCGCGGATCTCGCTCGCCTGGCCCAGCTTGAGCGTCGCGTCCACGCCGATCAGACCGCTGTCGCGCTCGCCGTTGTCCTCGTGAATTCCCGACAGGCCGACTTCGACGGCGTCGTCGAGGAAGGTCACGGCGGCGCGACCTCCGCCCGAGTAGCGGGCGGAGGCACCCGATTCGACTTCGTAATCGACCACGATGAAGATCGGGTTGAACTTCTCGTCCTGGCTTGCGATCGGAGTGCGGAAGTAGATCGTTCCGTCCAGGGAGTCGATGTTATAGTCGGTGTGCCGCAGCATCGGCGTGCTGGCGAGAACGCGTTCGTTGCGGAACCGGTCGCGGAGCTCGAGG
>JAOTUO010000162.1 GCA_029863845.1 Myxococcales bacterium | reverse complement strand
ACGCCCTTCTGCTGGCCGGCCGCGCTCCGGCTGCGAAAATCCCGTTCGAACGAACCCAGCGTTGGAGAATGAGCTGTGACGACAACCTCGACGAAACCGGTGGCTCTCTGGCAGGCGCTGCTGCCGGTCGCCGCGCTGATCCTCTTCCTCTTCGTTCAGATCAGCATCTTCGGAGGCCCTCCGCACCTGCCGCTGATCCTGGGGAGCGTGGTCGCCGCCGCGACGGGCCTGATCCTGGGGCACCCCTGGCGGGAGATCGAAGAGGGAATGGTCGAGGGCATCGTGATCGCCATGAAGGCGATCCTCATCCTGATGGTGGTCGGCATCCTGATCGGAACCTGGATCGTCAGCGGCATCGTCCCGGTGCTGATCGATTACGGCTTGCGCCTGCTGAGCCCGAGCTACTTCCTGGCCGCCGCCTGCGTGATCTGCTCCGTGGTCTCCGTCGCGACCGGGAGCTCCTGGACCACCGCCGGCACGGTGGGGGTGGCGCTGATCGGCATCGGCCACGGCCTCGGCGTCCCCCCGCCGATGACCGCGGGCGCGATCGTCTCCGGCGCCTACTTCGGAGACAAGATCTCGCCGCTGTCCGACTCGACGAACCTGTCGCCCGCGGTGGCGGGCGCCGAGCTCTTCGATCACGTCCAGTACATGCTGATCACGGCGATTCCCGCCTGGATCCTCTCGCTGGCGCTCTACGGCATGCTGGGCCTGTCCGTGCAGAACGCCGCCATCGACACGACCCAGGTCGACGCCATCCGCTCCACCCTGGCCGCGAGCTTCCACTTGAGTCCGCTGCTGCTCTTGCCGCCGCTGCTGGTCATCGCGGCGGTGGCCTTCCGGATCCCGGCGCTGCCGGCCCTGATCGGGGGCGCGCTGCTCGGCGGGGTGATGGCGCTCTGGATCCAGGGGACCAGCCTGCAGCAGGTCGCGGTCGCCGCGCACGACGGCTACACGGCCCACACCGGATCCGCGCAGGTGGACGAGCTGCTCTCGCGGGGCGGCCTGAACAGCATGATGGAGACGGTGGCCCTGGTGCTCTGCGCGCTGACTTTTGGCGGCATCATGGAGCGCACGGGGCTGCTGCGCAGGCTCGCCGACTCGATCCTGAAGCTGGCGCACTCCACCGGATCCCTGGTGCTGGCCACGGTGGGCTCGTGCATCACCACCAACATCGTCGCGCCCGATCAGTACATGTCGATCATCGTGCCCGGTCGCATGTACCGCGAAACCTACGCAGCGCGAGGCCTCGCCCCCACGAATCTCTCCAGAGCCCTGGAGGCCGGGGGAACCCTGAGCTCTCCCCTGGTTCCCTGGAACACCTGCGGCGCGTTCATGTCCACGGCCCTGATGGTCTCCGCGGGCGCCTACTTCCCGTACGCGTTCTTGAACCTGATCACGCCGGTGCTCGTGGTGCTCGTATCCTTCGCGGGCTTCCGGATCGCGATGCTGCCCGCAGCGTCCGACGCGGCCCCGACCGAGACACGCGTGGCAGCTCGCGCGGAGCCGTCCCTGCCGAGCTGACGTCGCCCGGACGCAGAGAGCCCTACTTCTCGTCGACGACGCAGCGGCTCTGCTCGCGCATGAACTGCATCACGTAGTAGGGGCCGCAGCCGCCCTTGCCGCTCGAGCCCGAGCCCTTCCAGCCGCAGAACGGCTGGGCGCCCGGCCACGCGCCCGTGGTCGCGCCGCTGCGCTTGTTCACGTAGGTGACGCCGACCTCGATCTCGTCGAAGAACTTCTCGATCTCCGCCTCGTTCCTGGAGAACAAGCCGGCGGTCAGGCCGTACTCGGCCCGGTTGCTCTCTTCGATCGCCTGCTCGAGGGAGTCGACCTCGCCGACGGCGAGCACGGGGACGAAGAACTCCTCCCGGAAGAGCTGGCTCGAGAGCGGCGCCTTGACGATGGTCGGCTCGACGAAGCTGCCCCGGGCGAATGCCCCCTCGCTCAAGCGCTTGCCGCCGAGCAGGACCGATCCGTCCTTCTCGGCCATCTCCACCGCGCGCTCGAAGGTCTTCACGGCATTCTGGTTGATCACCGGGCCGAAGTACACGTCCCGCTGCGTCGGATCGCCGATCGTGATCGCGCGGGTCTTCTCGAGGAGCTTCGCGGTGAACACCTCGGCCACGTCCCGGTGCACGTACACGCGGGAGCAGGCGCTGCACTTCTGATTCTGCAGCCCGAAGGCGGACTTCATGGCGCCTTCGGCCGCGGCGTCGAGATCCGCCGAATCCATCACGATGCAGGCGTTCTTGCCGCCGAGCTCCATCAGGCAGGGCTTGACCCACTGCGTGCTGAAGCCCTGGAACATGCGAATGCCCACGTCCTTCGAGCCCGTGAACACGATGCCGGCAACCTTGGGGTGCTGCCAGAGCGCGTCGCCGATGACGGAGCCCTTCCCGGAGATGAAGTGCAGCACGTCGGCCGGGACGCCCGCCTCGCGGTAGATGTGATACAGGCGCACGCCCGTCCACGGCGTGTCCTGCGCCGGCTTGAAGACCACCGTGTTGCCGGTGACGAGCGCCGCGGAAGACATGCCGGCGGCCAGGGCCAGCGGGAAGTTGAACGGCGCGATGCAAACGAACACACCGTAGGGTCGGAGCAGGTCCGTGTTGTCCTCGATCGGCGTGAGCTTGTCCATCTTCTTCTGGAAGCCGTTGGCGTCTTCCATCTGCCAGGCGTAGTAGTCGATCAGATCGGCCGACTCCTCGGCGTCGCCCAGCGCCTCCAGGCGGTTCTTGCCGACCTCGAGGCTCATGCACGCCGCGAGCTCGAACTTCTTCTTGCGGACGAGCTCGGCGGCCTTGCGCAGGATCGCCACGCGCTTGCGCCAGCCCAGCTTCTCCCACGCGCGCCGGGCCTGGTAGGCGGACTCGATGGCCTGGCCGACCTGCGCAACGCTGGCGGTCGTGAACTCGCCGAGCACCAGATCGTTGTCGATGGGCGAGACGTCGACGATCGGCGGCGTGTCCGAGCGCAGCTCCACCCCGTTGACGTAGATCGGATACTGCTTGCCGCACTCGGCCCGGACGCTCTCGAGCGCCCGGTCGAAAGCCTCGTGGATCCGGTCCATGTCCGCCGCGGAGGTCGTGTAGGTGATCTTCATCTGATCCGGTGCGCGCTTCGCCATGTTGCCTCCTCGAGCTGGCCTAACGGACGATCTGGTTTCCGAGGCTCCCGATCGCGGTGTCCAGCGCGATCCGGAACAGACGCACCAGCTCGGAAATCTCGTCTTCGGTGATGATGAAGGGAGGACCGATCAGGACCAGGTCTCCGTTCGTCCCGTCGGCTTGTCCCGCATTGGGAAAGACCATGAGGCCGAGCGCCTGCGCCGCTTCCGCGAACGTCTCCACCATGCGCAGGCGCCGCTCGAAGGGCTTGCGGGAGTCCTTGTCCGCGACGAACTCGACGCCGGCGAGCAAGCCCCGCCCGCGCACGTCTCCCACATGCGGATGATCCAGCAGCTCGGCGAGGCGCTGCTGCAGCACAACCCCCAGGCTCGCGCAGCGCTCGATCAGCCCCCGGGTCTTGAGCTGCCGGAGGGTCGCCAGCCCGGCGGCGCAGGAGATCGGATACTGGGAGAAGGTCTGGTTGTGCAGCGGCGCGCCCGAGCCCGCCGCCAGCACGTCGACGATGCGCTGCGAGGTCAGCATCGCGGACAGCGGGGCGTAGCCTCCCGCGATGCCCTTGCCAAAGATCTGGAAGTCCGGTGCGACGCCGTAGGGCTCGAGGGCCGACCAGGTCCCGGTGCGCCCGGCCCCGACGAGAACCTCGTCGGCCACGAAGTGGACCTCGTGCCGATCGCAGATCTCGCGGATCTTGCGCCAGTAGCCCGGGCGCGGCACCGAGGCGCCGGTCGAGACGCCGCCCACCGGCTCGGCGATGAAGGCGGCCACGTGTTCGGGCCCCGCCCGCGCGATCGCGGCCTCGACCGCGGACCCGTCGCAGGTCGGACAATCCGCCTGCTCTCCGCGACACGAACAACGGTAGGTGTAGGGTGCCGGCGCGGTCTGCACGTCGACCAGCCAGTCCCGGAACAGCTCGCGGTAGCTCGGTCGGGCGGAGACCGACATGGCGAGCAGCGTGTTGCCGTGATAGCTCGGAGCCAGCGCCACGATCTTGCGCTTCTGCGGCCGGCCCGATTCCGCCCAGAACTGGCGCGAGATCTTGAGCGCGGCCTCCACGGCGTCCCCGCCGTTGCACAGGAAGAGGGCCTTCTCGAGGCCGTCGGCGCTCAGCGCGGCGAGCTCGGCGGCCAGCTCCTCGACGGGGTCGTGGGTGAAGACCATCCCGCTGACGTAGCCGAGCCGCGCGGCCTGCTCGCCCAGCGCTTTCGCCAGCTCCGCGTTGCCGTGTCCCAGGTTGCTGACGAGCGCGCCGCTGCTGGCGTCCAGGTAGCGCTTGCCGGCGTCGTCGTAGAGCCAGCAGCCCTCGCCGCGAACGATCCTCGGGAAGCGCTTCTTCAGCCGGCGGTACAGGACGTGGCCAGCAGGGTATTGGCAGGCAGCGACGGGGGGCATACGCGGTTTCCATCCGTTCGGTCCGGAAGTCGATCGAGCCGCTTCGACGCGTCGAGCCCGCCGCAACGCCCGTCCGGCTCTCAGCCCTCGAGGATTGCCTGGGCCGCGAGCGCGCCCGGCTGGCAGGTTACGCCGCCGCTCGGGTGCGAGCCACTGCCGCCCAGGTAGAGCCCCGCGATGGGCGTGGCGTAGCGCGCCAGTGCGGGCGTGGGCCGCATGAACAGCAGCTGGTCGAGCGCGTGCTCGCCGTGGTGGATGTGTCCGCCGCTGAGCCCGTAGCGCGCTTCGATGTCCGCCGGACCGAGAACCTCCCGCGCGCGAATCAGACCCTTCGTGCCGGGCGCGACGCTCTCGAGCACCTCGACGACCGCGTCTCCGAAGCCCTCCCGGGCGGCGTCGCTCCAGCCGCCCTCCAGATCGTGGGGGACGAAGTGCGCCAGGATCGACACGACGTCCTTGCCGCTCGGTGCGAGGGAGGCGTCTCGGACGCTCGGCACGCTCACGTCGAGGTGGGGCTTCTTGGAGCAGCCGCGGTACTTGACCGCGTCGAAGGCGCGTTCGATGTCGTCGACATCGTCCGCCACGACCGCGCGGGCGTGCCTCTCGCCCTCCCGGCCGCGGAAGGCGAGCTGCCCGTCGAGCGCGAGGTTCACCTTCGCGGTCGTCCCGCGCATGCGCACGACGCCGATCTGCTCCTCGACTCGGAGCGGCAGCGCGCCCGGCTCGAGGAGCTCGAGCAGCGCGCGCTTCGGGTCGCAGGTGGCCAGCACCAGCGGCGCTTCGAGGGTGGAACCATCGGCGAGCTGCACGCCGGAGACGGCGCCCCGGGCCACCAGGATCCGGGCGACCTCCGCCTCCAGCCGGATCGTCCCGCCCGCCGCCTCGAAGGCCTCGCGCAGTGATTCGATGAGCGCGGCGGGCCCGCCCTTCACTTCCGCGCCGCGCACGCACTCGTAGAGCAGCACGCTGGCGGCGCTGCCCGCGGCCCACGGTCCGAGGAACGCACCCGTCACCGCTGGCGCGGCGAGCGCCGCGGAAGGCAGCGGATCGTTGAAATATTCGTGCAGCCAGTCGGCCGCGCACATGGGCGCCACGCGCAGCAGCTCGAGCATGTCGGCGTTGCCGAGCCGCCGCAGCGCGAGCCCGGTCACGCCGAGCTTCCACAGCTCCGCGAGCGAGCTCGGCTTCATCTGCGGCGGTCGCTCGTTCAAGACGCGCGCGACGAAGCCGCGCACGCGAGACAGGAAGGCGCGCCACGCCGCGTAGCCATCTCCGTCGCCCTTGTGCAGCGCTTCGAGCTCGTCGCGCGAGCGTGCGGCGTTCGCGTGAAGCACGACGCCCTTGTGCTGCGAGTGCGCCGCCAGCACGGACGGCGCTTCGTCTTCGAACTGCAGGCCGTAGCGCGACAGTCCGAGTGCAGCGACGACGGGGCGGCGCACGCCCGTGGTGTCGTGCAGCAAGCCCGGGACGCGGTAGCCGGGGTGGATCTCCGTCGCGGCGCACAGGCCGCCCACGACGCCGCGCTTCTCGACGATCGTGACCGCGCGGCCCGCCCGGGCCAGCGACAGGCCGGCGACCAGTCCGTTGTGTCCGGCCCCGATGACGATGGCGCCGCTCATACCGCCCTCGCCTTCAGCATGGTGCTCGCGCACAGCTGACCGGGCGCAGCCATGATGCCGCCGCCCGGGTGCGCGCCGGAGCCGCACAGCCAGAGATTCCGCACCGGCGTCTTGTAACGGGCCCATCTCGCCACCGGTCGCATGAAGGCGAGCTGCTCGAGGCTGAGCTCGCCGTGGAAGATGTTGCCCTCGGTGAGGCCGTAGGTCTGCTCCAGATCCCACGGCGTCAGCACGTGGCGGTGCAGGATGCGGTCCTTGATGCCCGGCGAGAATCGCGCCAGCGTGTCGATGACGGCGTCGCCGAAGGCCTCGCGCTGGTTCTCCCAATCCGCGGGTCCCTCCTTCAGCTTGTAGGGCGCGTACTGCACGAAGATGCTCATCACGTGCTTGCCCGGCGGCGCCACCGACGGATCCGTCAGCGACGGAATCACGCAGTCCATGAAGGGCTGGCGCGAGAAGCGGCCGTACTTGGCGTCGTCGTAGGCGCGTTCCAGGAAGTCCACGCTCGGTGCGATGGTGATGTCGCCCTTGAGCGCCGGAGAATCCACGGCGAGGCCCGGAAACTCGGGCAGCGAGTCGAGCGCGAGGTTCACCTTGCCGGAGGAGCCGCGCATCTTGAAGCGTTTGATCTGTCTGGCGAAGTCACCGTCGAGGCGATCCTCGCCGACCATGCCGAGGAAGGTCCGGTGCGGGTCGGCGCCGCTCACCACCACCTTCGCGCGATACTCGTCGCCGTTCTCGAGCACGACGCCGCGCGCCTCGTCACCGCTCATGAGGATCCGGGCCACCGGGCAGCCCGTCTTGATCTCGACGCCCAGGGCGCGCGCCGAGCGCGCGATCGCCAGGGCCACCTGACCGGTGCCGCCCTTCTGCAGCCCCCAGGCCCGGAAGGCGCCGTCGATCTCCCCCATGTAGTGGTGCAGCAGCACGTAGGCGGTGCCCGGGGAGCGAACGCCGAGGAAGGTGCCGATGATGCCGCTCACGCTCATGGGGCCGATCAGGCGATCCGACTCGAACCACTCGCTCAGGAAGTCGTAGGCGCTCATCGTCATCATCTTGAGGTTGGCGGCGATGGCGTCCTCACCGAGGCCGCGGAAGTGCTTGCGCAGGCGCAGCAGCTCGATGAGGGTGGAGAGGTTGAGCTTGGAAGGATCCAGCGCCGGCGCCTCGACGATCGGCTTCACCAGGCGCCCCAGCTCGCTCATGGCCTGACCGAAGAGCGGATAGCGCTCCGCGTCCCGCGGCGAGAAGCGCGCGATGTTGCGCCGGTTCATCTCGCCATCCGGACCGCGCAGCAGCGAGGTGCCGTCTTCGAAGGGCGAGAAGGTCCAGTCGAGCGGCAGGATCTCGAGACCGTGCTTGGAGAGCTCGAGGTCGCGGATGATCTGCGGTCGCAGCAGGCTCACCACGTAGGAGCACGACGAGAAGGTGAAGCCCGGCGTGATCTCCTCGCTGACCGTGGCGCCGCCGAGGATGTCGCGGCGCTCGAGGAGCAGCACCTTGCGCCCGGCCTTGGCGAGGTAGGCGGCGCAGGTGAGCCCGTTGTGCCCCCCGCCCACGATGATCGCGTCATAGGTCGTGGCCATCAGGGCGTCCTCTTCCGCTCGGGATCGAAGAAGGGTTTCTCGACGACGGTCGCCGTCACCTTGCGCCGTTCGTAGAGCACGGTGTGCTCGAGCTGGAGCACGCTGCCGAGCTGCGCGTACTTCGCCTTCACGCTCGCCAGGCTCAGGTGGCGCTTCAGCAGCGGAGACCACACGCTGCTCGTCACCTGTCCGGCGAACTCGCCGTCGGCGTAGAGCGGCAGGGTCGCGCGCGACGCGGCGGGCGAGAGACCGGGCGGAAGGTCGTAGCTCGCGTAGAGCTGCTCGAGCCCGAGCCAGTCCGCCTCCACGCCGACCATCTTCCAGGACGCGCCGCGGGCGGCCTCTGCGCGCAGGGCATCCTGTCCCATGAACGCGCCGTGATCGAGCTGCACGCAGCGGTCGAGGCCGATCTCGTAGGGCGTCGAGCGGCGCGCGTCGATGGTCACGTGCGGCGCCGAGTGATAGTCGACACCGAGCATGATCAAGCCCGCTTCGATCCGCACCATGTCGAGCGCCTCGATGCCCGCGGGCTCGAGGCCGTAGGCGCGACCGGCGCTCCGGAGCGCGTCCCAGAGCTTGATGGCGTCGGCTGCGTCGCACCACAGCTCGTAGCCGAGATCGCCGGTGTAGCCGGTGCGGCTGATCTGCAGCTCGACGCCGTCGAGCTTCGCCTGCGTGGTATCGAAGTACTTCAGCGCGTCCATGTCGGCGTCGCTGCACTGCTTGAGCACGTCGCGCGACGTGGGCCCCTGCAGCGAGAGCGCGGCGATTCGCTCGCTCACGTCCACGATCTCGACGTCGAAGCCGCGGCTCAAGCGGCTCATCCACGCCAGCGTCGGCTCCGCCGCGGTGACGAAGAAGCGATCCTCGTCGAGCCGGCTCACCGTGCCGTCGTCGATGACCTTGCCGTTGGCATCGCACCAGCACGTATAGGCCACGCGTCCGACCGGCATCTTGGCGAAGCCGCGCACCGTCAGGCGCGAAAGCAGGCGCGCGGCATCCGCGCCCTTCACCTCGTACTTGAAGAGCGGCGTGATGTCGGTGAGGGCGCACGCCTCACGAAAGGCCCAATACTCCGCGAGGTGCGTCTCCCCGTAGTGGGAGACGGCGTAATACCCACCCCACTGCTTCCAGGCGTAACTCGTACACAACGGTGCAATACGGCCATGGAACGGAGACTCGGTGGGCATGGCGCCGAGGTATAGCGCGCCCGTGCGGGGCCGGCGAGGACGCGAGTGCGCGCGATCGGTCGCTTTTCTCGTGCGGCCGCGGCGCGCGCCCGATGTTCCCGGCGTTGCGTCGCGCAGCGGGTCGCGCCCGGCGGCAAAGCGATCTGCTAGCGGCGCCCCAATGCGTGTGTCATCGTGGTCTGCCCGATCGTTTCCCGGGTCGGTGCGGCACTGTGCCGCGGTTGGCGAGGGTGGTTGGCGAGGGTGGCGGGGAAGCGGTCTCCGAACCGCATGCACCCGAGTCTCGGAGCCGAAC
>JAOTUO010000462.1 GCA_029863845.1 Myxococcales bacterium | reverse complement strand
GTGGCTGCGTCCGCAGTGACTGGAGGTTCCTTCGCTCGCCCGCGCTGAGGGGCCGCGCGGCGCCGGACGCGAGGCGCCCCAGACGCAGCGGTCCCATTCGCACGCGGAGCAGAGCCACCACGGGGTGCCCGAGAGCCTCTAGCGCGCGGCGGATCTGGCGCTTCCGGCCTTCGATGACGGTCAGCGTGAAGCGCGACGTTCCCGATGCGGGGTCCCAGGTCGGTCGGCCCACCCGCGCGGGAGCGGTCACGCCGTCTTCCAGAATGACGCCCTCGGCCAGCCGAGCCCGCGTTGTCGCCGCAACGCGCCCAGACACCGTCACGCGGTACTCGCGCTCCACCCGATGCGAGGGGTGCAGCAGCGCGTGGGCGACGCGGCCGTCGTTGGTCAGCAGCACCAGACCCTCGGTGTCGCGATCGAGGCGTCCAACCGGGAAGAGCCGCGCGCGGCGCTCGGGGACGAGATCGAGGACGGTGGGACGGCCGTGGGGATCGTGGACCGTCGTGAGCACGCCCCGTGGCTTGTTCAAGATCCAGTAGGCCGCCGACTCGCGCTGCACCGGTACGCCGTCGAGCGCGATGACGTCGCGGTCGGGATCGGCCGATTCACCGAGGACCGCAGTCCGCCCGTTGACCGCGACGCGACCCTGGCGCAGGAGATCCTCGGCGCGTCGCCGCGAGGAGACGCCGGCGGCGGCGAGGATCTTCTGCAGCCGCACCGCCCGCGAGCCGGGCGCGCCCCCCATCAGCGGCGGGCGGGGTCGCGGACGCGCGCTCGCGTCGGATTCACGGGTGGATTCGCGGGGCGCCTAGTGCGGCTCGCCGCCGGGCCCCAGACCGGCCAGGGACGGCCCGTCCCCCCGCGGCGGCGCGGCGGCGATCCGCGGCTCGGACGCGGGTGCCTCACCCGCGTCCGCGGCGGCGCTCTCGCCGCCAGGCATCGGCTCCGCCGGAGCGATCTCCTCGATGTCTCGCAGCGTGGGCAGATCCTCGACGCGGACCAGTCCGAAGACCTCGAGGAAGCGCCGGGTCGTCGCATACAGCAGCGGCCGCCCCGCGACCTCCCGGTGCCCCGCGATACGCAGCAGCTTGCGTTCGAGAAGACTGCGCAGCACGGCGCCGGCATCGACGCCCCGCACCGACTCCACGTCCGCGCGGGTTGCCGGCTGTCGGTAGGCGACGATGGCGAGGGTCTCGAGCGCGGCCTGCGAGAGCCGTAGCGGCCGCGCGGGCTGGAGGCGCTGGAGGTACGCAGCGTGCTCGGCGAGCGTGCGCACCTGATAGCCGCCCGCCACCTCGCAGATCTCGAAGGCCCGCGCCTGCTCGACGTACTCGGCGTTGAGCGCCTTCACCAGTGTGTGCGCGCGACCCGGCGTGCAGTGCGGGATCACGGAGGCGAGCCGGGCGGCCGGAACCGGATCCGGCGAAGCCAGGATCAGCGCCTCGGCGATGCGTCTTTGCTCCGACTCGTTCATCGTGATGTCCTCAGGCGTGCGGAATTCGCTCGGTCCAGCTCCGGTCGCCGGCGGCCATCGCGCGCCGTACCCGAATCGGGCCCTCCGGGACCCCGGCGGCACCCAGGCCCTGGTAGAGACGCAGCGCGGCGAGCCGGGCGAGCTCGAGAATGGCGAGGAAGGTCGTGACGATCATCAGGCGGCTCGGCGCCCGGCCGTCGCACTCGAAGAAGATGCGCTCGAACTCGATCGACTCGCGGGCCTCGAGCGTTCGCATCACGGCGACCATGCGTTCGTGCACGGTGAGCGACTCGGCCTCGATCTCGTGGGCCGCCGCGCTCGGGCGCGCCTTTCGCAGCACCCGCCGGTAGGCCTCGACCAATTCGAACAGACCCGCCTCGATTTCGCGTTCCGAGCCCGACCGCGATTCGGGCTGGGGCCCCCTGGCCTCGAAGACGTCCCGTCCGAGGAGCCGGCGTTCGCCGAGCTGTCCGGCGGCCTCCTTGAAGCGCCGGTACTCCAGCAGGCGCGCGATCAGCTCCGCACGCGGGTCCGCGCCCTCCTCCGCGTCATCGGTCTCGTCGCCGGGAAGCAGCATCCGGGACTTGATCCAC